>CAIMEK010000089.1 GCA_903839965.1 uncultured Acetobacteraceae bacterium
CGCCCGCGCGATCCGGTCCAGCACCGGTCGCGGCGCGACGTCGTCCAGCGCCTCCTCGTGGCGGGCCCGCACCCCACCGGTGAGATCGACCAGCACCATCAGCAGCCGGCGGTCGTCCACCGAGATGCCGAAGGTGAAACCGCCTTGCGGATTGAGCGCGAGGTCGATCGACGGCGCGCCGCGCCCGTTCTGCGGCCGGCGGCTTTCCAGCAGCAGACCGGCGGCGACCAGCTCGGCGGCGATATTGGAGAGAGTCTGCACGGCCAATCCGCTGCGCCGCGCCAGTTCGGCCCGCGAGAGCTTGCCGTGGTGGCGAATCGCTTCCAGCACCACGCGGCGATTGAAGTCGCGGATGTGCTCCAGGTTGGTCCCGGCCGGGCCGGCGTCCGCGCAGAGCATGGCGGTTGCTCTTTCGCTCGCTCCGATGTTTAATCCAGTCGATGGAATAATGCGCCCCTGGCCGATCGGGTGGAAGGGAGAAACGATGCCGCTTCCCACGGATCCCGCCGCCCCGCCTGCGCTGCGCATCGGCATGGTCGGCGCCGGCTTCATGGCGCAGTTCCACCTGCGGGCCCTGCTCGGCGTGCGGAACGCCGTGCTGGCCGGGGTCTGGTCGCCCACACCGGCGCGCCGCGACGCTTTCGCCGCCGCGGTCAATCGCGACGGGCTCGGCCCCTGCACGGCGTTCGCCAGCCTCGACGCCATGCTGACCTCCGGCGACATCGACGCGTTGTGGATCGTCGGCCCGAATTATGCGCGGCTGGAAACAATGCGCGCCCTGCACGCCGCCCGCCTGGCCGGCCGCACCAGCATCTTCGCCGTCGCCTGCGAGAAGCCGCTGGCGCGCACGCTGGCGGAGGCGCGCGAAATGCTGGCCCTGGCCGAGGCGGCCGGGCTGCTGCACGGCTACCTGGAGAACCAGTTGTTCTCCACCGCCGTGCAGCGCGGACACGACATCATCTGGCGCCGCGCCGTGCCGGCCACGGGTCGGCCGTATATCGCCCGCGCCGCCGAGGAGCACAGCGGCCCGCACGAGCCGTGGTTCTGGAACGGCCCGCAGCAGGGCGGCGGCGTGCTGTCGGACATGATGTGCCATTCCGTCGAGGTGGCGCGCTTCCTGCTCACCGCGCCGGGCGAATCGCGCGACGCGCTGCGCCTGGTGAGTGCCAACGCCACCGTGGCGACGCTCAAATGGGGGCGCGCGCACTACATCGCGCAGTTGCGCGCCCGCAGCGGCGGCGCGGTGGATTATGCCAAGGCCCCATCGGAGGATTTCGCGCGCGGCCTGCTGACATTGCGCGACCCCGACGGGAACGAGGTGGTGATCGAGGCGACCACGTCCTGGGCCTATGTCGGCCCTGGGCTGCGCATCACGCTGGAACTGCTCGGGCCGGAATACGCGATGGAGTTCAACTCGCTCGCCACCGGGCTGAAGGTGTTCCTCTCGCGCGCCGTCACCGGCGATGCCGGCGAGGACCTGGTGGAAAAGCAGAACGCCGAGCAGGGCCTGATGCCGGTGCTGGACGACGAGCCCGGCATCTACGGCTACACGCTCGAGAACCGCCATTTCGTCGAAAGTTTTCGCCGTCGCGCCATGCCGATGGAAAGCTTCGTCGACGGGGTCGGCGTGGTGGAGATGCTGATGGCGCTGTACCGCGCGGCCGAGCTTGGCCGCACCGTGCAGCTTCCCGACCCGGAACTGGAAACCTACGTGCCGCCGGTGGCGCGGCCACGCGGCGCGTGAAGAATGGGCGCTTGAGGAGGGATGACATGACCAAGTTGACGCGACGCGGCTTCGGCGCACTGAGCGGCGCTTTGCTCGCCGGCGGCTTGCCCGCGCGGGCGCAGGCGCCGACGACGCTGCGCATCGCCTATCCGGCCTGGGACAGCAGCGCCCAGGAAAAGGCGGTGACCGGCGTGTTCGCCGCCTACGAGAAGGCAACCCCAGGCATCAAGGTCGAGGTGATCTCGATTCCGTTCCCGGTGATGAAGCAGAAGATCGTGGTGTCCGCCCGCTCCGGCGATGCTCCCGACATCGCCTATATCGACGGCCGCTGGGTGCCGGAAATGGCGGCGGCGGGCCTGCTTGCCGACATCGCGACGGACGTGCAGCGGCTGCAGCGCGACGACTGGCACGCCGCGCCCTGGCAGGCCGCCGATATCGGCGGCAAGACCTTCGCCGTGCCGGACCGCATCGACCCGTGGATGGTCTATTACAACACCGACATGTTCGCCAAGGCCGGCATCGCCGCCTTTCCCAGGACGCTCGATGAACTTGCCGCCGTGGCGCAGAAGATCAGCACCGGCGGGGTTTTCGGCTGGGGCCTGCTGGGCGCGAAGGAAGCCAGCCTGATCAGCCGGTTCCTCAACTTCGTCTACGCCTGCCACGGCAACCTGCTGACCGCGGACGGCAAGCACTCGGCGTTCAGCCAGCCGGAAGCCGTGCAGGCCCTGCAGTTCTACGGCGACCTGCTGAACAAGTACCACGGCGCCCAGACCTCGGCCCTCGGCAACGGCATGAACGACGTCAACCAGCTGTTCCAGACCCAGCAGGTGGCGATGATCATCGACGGGCCGTGGCTGCAGGGCACACTGCGCGAGATGGTGCCGAACCTGAAATGGAAGGTGGCGCAGATGCCGCCGGCCGCGGGCAAGTCGCCGCGCTTCCTGTCCTCGTCGTGGTACTACACGATGTTCCAGGCCGGCCGCGCCAAGCCCGAGGCGTTCAAGCTGATCGAGTACGCTACCCGCCCCGAGAACATGGCGAAGAGCGTGGTGACGCTGCCCGCCCGCAAGTCGGCGGCGAAGGATGCGCGCTTCGCGGGACCGGAGTTCGCGCCGTGGATCGAGGCGGTGCCCAATGCCGTGCCGTTCCCGGTGACCGACAAGTTCAGCGAACTCACCGATATCGTGGGCGATGCGGTGCAGCAGGTGCTGTCGCAGCGCTCCGATGCGCCCACCGCGGCGGCGGCGGCCAGCCGCAAGATCGACGCGCTGTTCTGAGCGGGACGCGGCGATGACGACGGTGCGCGTGGCGATGCTGGGCGCGGGCTTCATCGCGGGCTTCCGCGCCCAGGTCTATGCGCGCATCGCGGGCGTGCGGGTGGTCTCGGTGCTCGGCAAGGAGCGTGCGCCCACCGAGGCTTTCGCCACGCAGGCCGGCATCGGCTGCGTGGCGACGACGTGGCAGGAGTTGCTGGACGGGCCGGCGTTCGACGCGGTCGATCTCTGCCTGCCCAACGACCTGCACATGGCGTTCGCGCTGCTGGCGGCGGCGGCGGGCAAGCACATCCTGTGCGAAAAGCCGCTGGCGCGCAGCGCGGCCGAGGCGGAGCGCATGCTGGCGGCGGCCGAGGCCGCCGGCATCGTGCATGCCTATGGCGAGAACATGATCCATGCGCCCGATTTCCGCGAAATCGTGGACATCGTACGCGCCGGCACGCTGGGCCGTCCGCTCTGGCTGCGCGGGCGGGAGGCGCATTTCGGCCCGCATTCGCCATGGTTCTTCCAGCGCGCGCTGGCCGGCGGCGGCGC
>CAIMEK010000090.1 GCA_903839965.1 uncultured Acetobacteraceae bacterium
CGATGACGCGTGGCAAAGCGGGGTGGTCGACGCCGCTCATCGCCTGAACCGCGCGTCGATGCCGGGGTGAAAGAGCTGAACGAGATGACGATCGGTCGAACCCACGATCCAGAAAACCCGCTCCGTGCCACGCCTTGCAAAGCCGCATCATTGCTTGGGACTGGATCGCGGACCCCATCTGGGCCAGCGGTCATGGCGCCGCGTCAACAGGCCGGACACATGATCGCAATCGACTCGCCCGCCAGATTTATCGATTTTGCTCTTGCATCCGAGGGGCCGTTCTCTAATCGCGCCTCCTCTGTCCACACATGGCATGGAGGCAAACCTCCCCCCGACGCGCCGCCGGGGATGGACGAGAAAACTATGCAATATCAGAAAGTTACTGGCGCGCCCGGAGAGATTCGAACTCCCAACCCCCAGATCCGTAGTCAGGAAACTCCGCTAGGATCGGCATACCTTTGTTCCGGTATGTTCCGTCCCGATCAGCGAGACTCTGAAGTTATGGACTTGAATTTTCACTCTCGTGCGGACATGATGCGTCATGGGGACACATCGCTGAGCAACTATCGCCGTTACCCAGTTGTTACCCACGACAGACCATCAGACCAAGCGATGGAGTGGTCAGAAGGAGCTACAGATGGCGCGAACCCTGCTTACCGACCTGGCCTTGCGGCGCGTGGCGCCACCACCCGGGCAGCGCATTGAGCTCTGGGACGCCTACGTGGAAGGGTTCGGGTTCCGCACGGCGCGGCGTGGCCAAGGTAGCTTCTTCGTGATGTACAGGACCGATGGCCGGCAGCGCCGGCAGACCATCGGGCAGTTTCCAACCATGAGCCTGGAGGATGCACGACAGCAAGCGCGCGAGGCGCTGACCAAGGCGCGGAGTGGCGTTGACCCGGCCATCGAACGAACCGCCCAGGCCGAGGCGGAACAGCGCCGACGTGCCCGCACGGTCGAGGGCGCCATTGCCGATTTCATCAAGCTGTATCCGCGCTATCGGCCGTCGACTCGCGCAGAGGTGACGCGGATGCTGACTCGCGAGGCGGTGCCGTTGCTCGGGGCGTGGCCGATATCCGACGTGACGCGGCGCGATGTGGCGGGGTTGGTCAACACCGTGCATGATCGCGGTTCCCCCATCACCGCGAACCGGCTGCTGTCCTATCTCCAGGCGTTCTTCCGTTGGTTGGTGGACCGCGGCGAGCTTGAGGCGACCCCCTGCGTCAAAATCAGTAAGCCAGCCCCAGAGCGCAGTCGCGACCGCGTTCTGACCGATGCCGAGTTAGCCACAATTTGGCAAGCGGCTGAGGCAAGCAGCGGCCCGTTCGGTCGGCTGGTCCAACTGCTGATCCTGACCGGGCAGCGGCGCGGGGAGGTGGCCGCGTTGCGATCGTGCGACCTGGACCTGAAAGCGCACACGTGGACCGTGCCGCGCGAGTTCACCAAGAGCGACCGTCTGCACGTCGTGCCGCTTTCGCGCCCAGCGATGAAGGTCCTAGGCAGCATGCTGGCGCCGCCACCCTCCGGCGAGCCCCCCTCCCCTCACGCGCTCCTATTTGCGCCGGCGCGCATGTCGCCGAAGAAGGAGCCGGTGCAGCGCACCATGTCGGGCTGGAACAGGCTCAAGGCCGCGTTGGATACGAAGGCCGGCGCGCTGGCGGGCGCGCCGCTGGCACCTTGGACCTTGCACGACCTGAGGCGGACCGTGGCGAGCGGCATGGCCGGGCTTGCCGTGGCGCCGCATGTGATCGAACGGCTGCTGAACCATAGCAATGGCACGATTCGCGGCGTGGCTGCGGTCTACAACCGGTACTCCTACCAGCCCGAGATACGTGCGGCAGTGGAGCTCTGGGCGAAGCACCTGGTCGGACTGGTGCGAAGGGCACGCAAGGGTCGCCGGTGACGGCTCGGGCGCAGCCCTGTATTGGCCGGAACGCGACGGAGTTGGAGGGTATCGTGCATCATTTCGGCAACCCGGGGTTGGACCGCGTGCCGCGCAGAGCCCACCGTCACAACCAAGGATGCGGACCATGTCTCTCTTAATCAGCGGGCCGCAGGTTCGAGTCCTGCTGCGCCCACCAACATCTCCAAGTTAGATCAAGATGTTATTTGGTCTCAATCGGCCGCCTGAGTCAAGGTGACCAAGTCGTGGGGCACACGTGGGGCACACGGGAGCGGTGATGAGAAGTGGCAGGGCGGCGCTCTATGCGGATCCTCTGCTGGTGATGTTCGTTGATCGCGGGACGTTGCGCTGCCAAAAGCCTCGGTTGAGATGGTCCGCTGGCAATAAGTTGCCCTGCGCGTGCAGCGTGCGCTGGAGGTGCTTAGCCCCCCTGCTTCGAGACCTCGGATTGGATGACTGGTCACCATGGACGCCTCCGGCCGGGCGCTGGAAATCGTCGAGAAGCCGGCCGCGCCGCAGTCGAGCTGGGCGGTCATCGGGCTGTACTTCTACGACGCGCGGGTCAGCGAAATGGCCGCCCGGGTGAAGCCCTCCGCGCGCGGCGAGCTGGAAATCACCGACCTTAACCGCCTCTACCTCGAGCAGGGCGAGTTGAACGTCGAGCGCGTGGGCCGCGGTTTCGCCTGGCTCGACGCCGGCACCCCGGACTCCCTGCTGCAGGCCGCCACCTTCGTGCAGACCATCCAGTCCCGCCAGGGCATGCTGGTCGGCTGCCCCGAGGAGGTGGCGTTCCGCATGGGCTGGATCGACGTCGACCGGCTGCGCCACCATTCCCGCTCGCTCGGCAAGACCGAGCTGGGCCGCGTGCTCGCCGAACTCGCCGACAGCGAACCGGCCAAGGCGCCATGAAGATCGAGCAACTCGCCATTCCGGACGTCGTGCTGATCACCCCGGCCCGCTACGGCGACCGCCGCGGCTTCTTCTCGGAAACCTACAACGCCCGCCGCTACGCCGAGGCCGGCATCGGCCAGCCGTTCGTGCAGGACAACCACAGCCTGTCCGCCCAGGCCGGCGTGGTGCGCGGGCTGCATTGCCAGATCGCCCCCAGCGTCCAGGGCAAGCTGGTGCGCGTGACCAAGGGCGCCATCTGGGATGTCGCCGTGGACATCCGCCACGGCTCGCC
>CAIMEK010000091.1 GCA_903839965.1 uncultured Acetobacteraceae bacterium
CTTGCCCCACCGCTGCAGGCTCGCCACCACGTCCTGCGCGCGGACAGGCTCGCCATCGTGGAACCGCAATCCCTCGCGCAGGGACAGCCGCCACAGCCGGCCCTCATATTCGCTGACCTGTCCCTCCAGCATCTGCGGCTGGATGCGGAACTGCGCGTCCGTGCCGTAGAGCGTGTCGAACACCAGATAGGCGTGGTTGCGCGTCACCGTCGCCGTGGTCCAGATCGGGTCCAGAACGGCGAGGTCGGCCTGCGGCACGAACTTTATCACGCGGGCCGGCTGTGCCCGCACGGTCGGGGCCGCCAAAGCCGCCACCCCGGCGGTCGCGGCACGGAGCAATTGACGACGTTTCATCTCGAAACCTCCCGGTACGGAGATCAAGCGTAGCGGCACCCTACCGTGGTTGGTTATCAGAAGGTAGTTGTTCCCCATAAACCACGGTTATCGCCACGTCGCGAGCTGTTTCCGAGTGGATGGTTTTCTGCGGGCCGTAAGCTTCACCGCCAACCCCAGGCCCGTTCTCCTAAGTAATCGAGCATTAACCGCTCGGTGTCTTCTATGCCCGTGTCCGCCTGGACCGTGCCAGCTCGTTGGCACAGCCGGCGGCGACGGAGCGTCAGGTGACAGCATCGCAGACGACGGCTGCGCAAATCACGCTCGATGGCGCGCAGACCGTGCGCACCATCGACAGGGCCCATCACGACCTGGCCGCGGTCCTGGCCGCACATGCCGCGGTTACGGTGGACTGCGTGGCGGTGACCGAGGTGGACCTCAGCCTGATCCAGCTTCTGCTTGCCGCGCGCGCCAGCGCCCGTCGGAACGGAAAAACCATCGCCCTGACCGCTCCGGCAAACGATGCGCTGCGGACAGCCCTGCTGCAGGGAGGCTTCCTGCGCGATGATGCCGACGGACCGGAGGCCGCCTTCTGGCTCCATCGGGCGCCCGGATGACCAAGACGATCCTCAGCGTCGATGACTCGGCGAGCGTGTTGCAGATGGTCAAGCTGACGCTGGTCGGCGCCGGCTATCAGGTCATCCAGGCCGGCAACGGCGCCGAGGGATTGGCCAAGGCGCGCACCACCGCCGTCGACCTGGTGCTCACCGACCTCAACATGCCGGTCATGGACGGCCTGACGCTGATCGGCGAGTTGCGCAGGCTGCCGACATTCAAGGGCGTACCGATCGTTTTCCTCACCACCGAGGCCGCTACCGCCATGAAACAGCAAGCCAAAAACGCCGGCGCCACAGGTTGGATCACCAAGCCGTTCCAGCAGGACCAGTTGGTAGCGGTGATGCGGAAGTTGCTCGGAGCATGAGCGCGCCAGATCCCACCGACACCTATCGCCAGGAAGCGGCCGAACTCCTGGAGCAGTTGGAGCAGACGCTGCTCGACCTGGAGGCGTCGCCGGACAACGCCGACCTGGTGGACACCGCGTTCCGTGCCCTGCATACGATCAAGGGTTCCGGGGCGATGTTCGGCTTCGATCGCGTCGCCGCCTTCACGCACCATGTCGAGACCGCCTTCGACCTGGTGCGCAAAGGCCAGCTACCGGCCAGCAGCAAGCTGATCGCGATCGCCCTCGCCGCCAAGGACCAGATCAGGCAATTGATCGAGCAACCCGACGCGGCGGCGGTAGACGATGCCGAAGCCATCCTGCGTGAACTGCGCGACCTGACCGCCGCCACGGCGGAGCGCGGGGCAGACCCACACCGCACCGCATCCGCACGCCCCACCTGGCGGCTGCGCTTTCGGCTGCCGCCGGACGCCATGGCGAAGGGCACAAATCCGCTGCTGCTGCTCGACGAGTTGCGGGAACTGGGCCCGTGCACCGTGCAGGCGGACAACTCGACCGTTCCACCGATCGAGGGCCTCGATCCAACCGAATGTCATGTCGGGTGGGACGTTACGTTCACCTCCGAACAGCGCCGCGCGACGATCGAGCAGGTGTTCCTGTTCGTGCGCGACGACATGCAGCTCGAACTGACCCAACTGGAGCCGGATCAGGCTGCCTCGCCGACGGCCACGACGGCCGCACCTCCCCAAAACACACGCGCCGAAACGCATGGCGGGCCGGACACCAATGGCATCCGGGTGCCGGCGGCCCGGCTCGACGAACTCATGGACCGCGTCGGCGAATTGGTCATCGCTCAATCGCGCCTGAAGCAGGTGGCCGCCACCAGCGGCGACACCCAGGTGAAGTCGGTGGCGGAAGAAATCGAAAGGCTGGCCCTGGAGCTGCGCGACTCGACGATGGGCGCACGCATGGTGCCAATAAGCCAGCTGTTCAGCCGGTTCCGCCGGCTCGTGCACGATCTGTCCTGCGAGCTGGACAAGGACATAACCCTGATCACTTGCGGTGAGGAAACCGAGCTCGACAAGACGCTGATCGACCGGCTGGCCGACCCGATGATCCATCTGATCCGCAATTCCATCGATCATGGCATCGAAGCGCCGCAACAACGATTGGCAGCGGGCAAGCCTGCCCAGGGCCACATCACGCTCACCGCGCGTCACCTTGGCCACGAGGTGCTGATCAGCATTACCGACGACGGAAAGGGTCTAGACCGCGCCCGCATCCTGGAGCGCGCCGAGGAAACGGGCCTCCTGCCCGCCGGCGCCAAGCCCGCAGACAGCGAATTGTTCCAGTTGCTGTTCCTGCCCGGTTTCTCGACCGCGCGAGAGGTGACCAGCCTGTCCGGACGCGGCGTCGGCATGGACGTGGTACGCCGGGCTATCGAAGCGTTGCGTGGCCACATCGCCATTACATCTTCGCCGAACCAGGCCACCGAGATCACGCTGCACCTGCCGTTGACCCTGGCGATCATCGATGGGCTGCTGGTGCGCGTCGGAACCGGGCGCTACGTCATCCCGTTGGCGGCGGTGGAAGAGTGCGTCGAACTTACTTCCGCCGACGATGCACGCTCGCACGGCCATTGCTTCCTCAACCTCCGCAACAGCCTGGTGCCGTTCCTGCGATTGCGGGAGTTGTTCAACGTTGCAACGGAACCGGAACCTTACCCGAAAGTAGTAATCGTCGCCTCCGGCGAGCGGCGCGTCGGGCTGGTGGTGGACCAGGTCATCGGCGACCATCAGACGGTGATCAAGTCGTTGTCCAAGTTGCACGCCAATGTCGCAACATTCTCCGGCGCGACCATCCTGGGCGATGGTGCAGTGGCGCTGATCCTGGAGGTCGCGCACCTGGTCGAGCACGACCAGCAGCATGATCGCCTGCAGGCAGTCGCGTGAGACGTTCCAGGGAAACAGCATGACCAAGTTGCCTGATGCTACCGCGCTCACCGTATTGACGCTGGATCTGCAGGGTGAGCTGTTCGCCATCGAGGCGGCGCAAGTGAGGGAAATCCTCGACCTGGGCGCCGTCACGGACGTGCCCGGCGCCGATCCGGCGGTCCACGACCTCATCAATGTCCGGGGCCGCGTCGTGCCCCTGGCCGACCTGCGGCTGAAGCTGGGCATGGAGCCGCGTCCGCCGACGATCGACACCCGAATCGTCGTCATCGAAATCGTCATCCAGGGCGAGCCCATCACAATGGGGATCCGTGCCGACAAGGTCTACGAGGTGACGGAACTGTCGCCGGCCGTGCTGGAAGAAACGCCACGCATCGGCCTGCACTGGCCCACGGAATTCATCCGCTGCTTCGCCAAGCGCGCAGGCGACTTCATCGCGGTGCTCGACATCGGACGGGTGTTCTTTCCCGGCGGCCAAGCAGCCGCGGCGGGTAACGGGTAGTACAGACCATGCAAGGCAACGGCGAGGAAACCCAGTTCGTCACCCTTGGCATCGACCACGAGGTGTTCGCGGTGCCCGTCAATTCGGTGCTCGAAATCCTCGACATGCGGCCCACCTTCCGTATCCCGGATGCGCCGCCCCATGTCGTCGGCCTGATCGATGTTCGCGGGCGCGCCGTGCCGGTGATCGACCTTCGGCTGAAGCTCCGGCTGCAGGCGATCCCGGTGACCGACAACACACGCATCCTGGTGTTGGAGCTTCCGCTGCCGGATCGAACGCTGACGATCGGGCTGATCGCCGATCGCGTATTCGAGGTCGCCGGATTGGACCCGCAGTCGATCGCACCACCGCCGGACATCGGCACCACCTGGCGCACCGACTACATAAGCGGAGTCGGGCGTCGCAATGACAATTTCGTCGTCATTTTTGATCTGCCCAGCTTGCTGTCGAACGATGACGTCGTCCTGCTGGCAACACAACCAACGGAACTGAGCGCCGCGTGACACCGCGGCCCGGGTACAACATAAGGTAGGGACCTTCGATGCGACTTACCATCAAGCTGAAGCTCGCACTGTCATTCGGCGCGATGATCGTGTTCTCGGCCGCGATTGCAACCCTGGGGACCCTCGGCCTCGCCTCCGTCAACCAGACGATGCAGGATGTGCTCGATGGTCCGGTGCAACGCGCCGACATGGAAGCCACGATGCACACCGAACTGGTGTCGCTGGCGCGGGCGGAAAAGAACCTGATCCTTTCGACGTCGCCGCAGCAAATCGAGCAGTTCGACCAACAGATCCTGCAAATGCGCCATGCCCTGGAGGCGCAAACCGACAAGCTGTACGCAATCGGAAGCCCCGAGGGCCGCAGGCGGCTCGAGGTGTTTCGCACCGGCTGGCAACAGCTTGCTGCAGCACAGGACAAGCTGCGCGATCTGGTGAAGCAGGGCAATCTGGATGCGGCGCGCGAGCTTTCCGCCGGTGCGCTCCGGGCGCTGGTGAACACCGCCGAAACTCAACTTACCGACCTGATTACGCTCAATCAGCAGTTCATGCAGCAGGCACAGGCGGACGCCGCGCGTCACTATGAAAACACACGCCTGTGGCTGATCAGCGTGATGGTCGCGGTCTTGGCGTTCGGCGTGATCATGGCGGCCTGGATCTCGATTGCCATCAGTCGTGGGTTGGGCCGGACCATTGAACTGGCAAATGCAGTCGCCCTCGGCGATCTGAGCCACGAAGTGACGGTCCGCAGCCATGACGAAATCAAGGTCCTGGTGGATTCCCTGAACGCGATGACCGGTAACCTGCGCATCGCCGCCGGACTGGCGGAGGCGATTGCCGCGGGTGATCTCACCGTCCACGCCGAACGGCGTTCGGACAAGGACGTGCTCGGCATCGCACTCGAGCGCATGCTGGAGAAACTGCGCATGGTGGTCGCCGATTCCGCTGGCGCGGCAGCCAATGTTTCCTCGGGAAGCCAACAATTGTCGGCTAGCGCTCAACAGCTTTCACAGGGCGCCAGCGAGCAGGCCTCGGCAACCGAGGAGGCCTCATCGTCGATGGAACAGATGGCAGCCAACGTCAAGCAGAATGCCGACAATGCAGCGCAAACCGAAAAAATTGCGCGCCAATCGGCACGCGATGCCGAGGCCAGCGGGGCAGCGGTCAATCAGGCCGTGACGGCGATGCGCCTGATCGCCGAGAAAATTACCATCGTGCAGGAGATTGCCCGGCAGACCGATCTGTTGGCACTGAATGCCGCCGTGGAGGCGGCACGGGCTGGGGAGCACGGCCGTGGGTTCGCCGTAGTCGCCTCCGAGGTGAGGAAACTCGCGGAACGCAGTCAGGCCGCGGCCACCGAAATCGGCGCGGTCTCGGCGAAGACGGTAAGTTCCGCTCATGAGGCCGGAGAAATGCTGATCCGGCTGGTGCCGGACATTCGCAAGACCGCCGATCTGGTCGCCGAAATCAGCGCGGCGAGTCGCGAGCAGGACGTCGGAGCCGAGCAGATCAACCAGGCAATCCAGCAACTCGACAAAGTGACTCAGCAGAACGCCAGTGCATCGGAACAGATGTCGGCGACCTCGGAGGAACTGGCCGCTCAAGCCGAACAGCTGCAGGCGTCGATCGGATACTTCCATACCGATGACCACGGAGCAGCCGCCAAGCACCGGCCGACACCCGCCGCGATGACCCCGGCGCATCGCCCGGTGCCGCGCATGACGGCTCCCGCCCCACGTGGCCTACGACCAACCGCAGCTCCCGCGCGCGCAGCCAACGGCAAGCTGAATGGTCACGAAGCGCCGCGCGCCCCCGATGGCGTGGTGCTGGACCTCACCGGCGACGGCGAGGCCCATGACAACGAGTTCGTGCGCTACTGACGCCCATGACCGGGCTGGCCGAGAGACGCGCGACGGTACACGGCACAGACCGCCTGCGTCCGCAGGACTTCAAGCGACTGGCCAAATTCATTGAAGCCTACAGCGGCATCAAAATGCCGCCGAGCAAACTCACGATGGTGGAAGGGCGGCTGCGCCGGCGAGTGCGCGAAACCGGCGCGGCCGACCTGAGCGAGTATTGCAACCGCCTGTTCGAAGGTGGCGACCTGCCGGCCGAGACGGTGCACCTGATCGATGCGGTGACGACCAACAAGACCGAGTTCTTTCGCGAAGCGGAGCACTTCAGGTTCCTGCTGCGCACCGTATTGCCGACGTTATGCGCTGACCGGCCGGCCACACAGGCGGTGGTGAAGCTATGGAGTTCCGCCTGCTCGACCGGTGCCGAGCCGTACACCCTGGCGATGATCTTGGCGGAGTTCCGACAGCAGCACCCGGGCCAGCGTGTTTCCATTCTGGCGAGCGACCTGTGCACCGAAGTGCTGCACGCTGCAGCGCGCGGCATCTATCCGCAGAGCGCGGTACAGGCCGTTCCGCCCGAGCTTCGTTCCCGCTACCTGCTGCGCAGCCGCGAACCCGGGCGCGGCCTGGTGCGCATCGTTGCGGAGTTGCGCGCATGGGTGCAGTTCGCCCGGCTCAACCTGATGGCGCCCGACTATCCGGTGGACCGCGACTTCGACGTCATCTTTTGCCGAAATGTGTTGATCTACTTCGACCGGCCGACCCAGCAGGCGGTGTTGCAGCGGCTGGTCGAACACCTCAGGCCCGGCGGCTATCTGTTTCTCGGCCACTCCGAGTCGATTGCCGGCCTTGTCCTGCCGCTTCAGGTGGTCGGCCACACCATTTTTCGGCGGACGGTCAAATGAGCAAGAAGATCCGCGTATTGATCGTCGACGATTCGGCGGTGGTGCGCCAGACGCTGAGCAGCGTGCTGCAGAGCGATCCAGAAATCGAAGTGATCGCCACGGCATCGGACCCGTTTGTCGCCGCGCAGCGGATCCAGTCGGAGATGCCGGACGTCATTACGCTCGACGTCGAGATGCCGCGCATGGATGGCATCACGTTCCTCCGCAAATTGATGGCGCAGCGGCCGGTTCCGGTGGTGATGTGCTCGTCTTTGACCGAGCAGGGCTCGGAGACGTTGATGCAGGCGCTGGAAGCCGGTGCGGTCGACGTCATCCTGAAACCTCGGATCGACACCGCGCAGTTTCTCGAGGAATCCCGCATACGTATCTGCGAGGCGGTGAAGGCGGCGGCGCAAGCCAGGTTGCGGCGCCTGCCCTCCAGTGGACGACCGGAGCCGCAGAAGAAGCTATCGGCCGACGTCATGCTGCCGCCGCCCGCCGCCAGTCGCGCGATGGCGCGCACCACGGAAATGGTGGTCTGCATCGGCGCTTCCACCGGCGGCACGGAGTCGTTGCGCGAGGTGTTGCAGGTGCTGCCGGCGGATAGCCCGGGCATCGTCATCGTGCAGCATATGCCGGAGAAGTTCACCGCGGCGTTTGCCCACCGACTGAACGGCCTTTGCGAAATGGAGGTGCGGGAAGCTGCCGACGGCGACGCCGTGCTGCGGGGACTGGCGTTGATCGCGCCGGGCAATCACCATCTCCTCCTGCAACGCAGCGGCGCACGCTACTACGTCGCGGTGAAGGATGGTCCGCTGGTGTCACGGCATCGCCCGTCGGTCGACGTGCTGTTCCGCTCCGCAGCCCATACCGCCGGCAGCAACGCACTCGGCATCATCATGACCGGTATGGGCGACGACGGCGCCCGCGGGTTGTTGGAAATGAAGCGGGCGGGTGCCGCGACGGTGGCGCAGGATGAGGCAACCTCGGTGGTATTCGGCATGCCAAAGGAGGCCATCGCACTGGGTGCGGCCGACCGGGTGCTGGCGCTCGATCGAATGGCCGGCGAGATTGTGCGAGCGGGCGGATGAGCAACTCAACAGAAGCCGTGCTGACCGAAGCAGACGGAGGCGCGATATTTCTTAATCCTGGAGAGATCCATTGCGCAGCGGCACCGACGGTGGTCACCACGATCCTCGGTTCCTGCGTCGCGGTTTGCCTGTTCGATAGCTTGCGGCAGCTTGGTGGGATCAACCATTTCGTCTTGCCGCACCGCACTGCGGCTGCGCAGAACGCGCGATTTGGCGACGTCGCAATCGATCGACTTGTCGATGGCATGTTGCGCCTGGGAAGCAGCGTGGATCGTTTGCGGGCGAAGGTGTTCGGCGGCGCGGCGGTGTTGCCATGCAGGCTGTCGGGCACGACCGTCGGCGATCAGAATGTCCAGATTGCGCTGGAGCGTCTGCACAGCCACGGCATTCCGGTCGTTGTACGGCGCACCGGCGGGAACTGCGGTCTCTTCATCCGCCTGCATACCGCGACCGGCGAGGTGCTGGTGCGTCGGCTCGCGCAGGCCTGCCTGGATTCTGGCCCGCCCCGGGTATGCAATGGACGGCAGCCCGGGGTTGGCTAGAATAGCATGTCGGCAAGCGCCAGATCGTCGGTCGCCGACGGTGCGGCCGCCGCCATATCGCTCGGCAGCCGGCTATAGCGAGCATGAATTTCGCGTTCGCGCGGCATCGTGTAGGCACGTGACAGCAGCGCCAGCAACCGTTGCTTCGGCTCGGTAGCGTCCACAGCACAGTCGTTTCCCTGTTCGGCGATCGACGCGACCTCGACGGCGGAACTGCGCAGCACCTCGCCGATCTCATGCCGCACTGCGAAGTCGGCCGCAGCGGCGCCGAGGAGCTCGGCAACCGAAGCGCTGTCCCGTTCAAGGGTAGCCAGCGCCGCGCTGAGGCCGGTGCTTTCAAGACGCTCCAGCGCGACGATCATTTCCTGCGCCACGGTGTCGGCGGCCGCAGTATCGTGCGTCCGCCTGCTGTCGCCCACCTCGCCGGCAAGCGATGCGAGGCGCCCCAGTTCAGTCGCGACTGCCCCGGCCTGCGCCGCCGTGCCGTTGCCGCAGCGCCTGAGCTCCTGTGCGATGACCCCAAGGGCCCGACCGGCCATCCCGAGGCGGCCGCATTTCAAAGTCGTATTCAACCCCATGATGTGGATGTCGGCTTCAACCGAACGGATCGTCGCCATGTGGCCGACCAGCCGGTTGGCCGTTTCCAGCACCGAGGCGGTGCGTGCGTCCGCGTCCTCGTAGGCGATCCGCAGCGAGTCGAACAGCACCTGGGTCTGTCGTACATCCGCCTGGAGTCCGGTCAAGAAGCTTTGCTGAGCGGCACCCGCGGCGGCGTGGGCCTGCTCGCCGAGCCGCCCGATCTCCCGCGCATCTCCGGCCAACCCGGTCAGCCGCCGGTCGACCTGTTCGGCCGCTGCATCGAGTTCCTCGGCGGCATCGAGCAACTGTTCGCCCAGCAGCCGGCAGCCGACGGCGAGCAGCGCGCCCTGGCCAGTTTCGCTCAGATCGGCAAACGGGTTCTCATCCGTGGGCGTCAGGAGTTGGCACAACGTGCCGAGGGCCACCTGCACGTGCTCGATACGCTGGCGTGTTATGTCGCCAAGCTGCAGCGCCATGATGGCGGAGGAAACATGGCCCACCACGCCCTGCGCGCGCCCGGCAACGAGCGATGCGGCATCACTCGCCAGCCCCGCGCGTCGTTCGAGTTCCACCACGTTGGCCGCCAAATGCTTCGGAATGGCTTGCAATGCCACGGCGTTGCTTTCGGCGAAATTGGTGACGCTGCTGCGCGCGGCGGACAAATGCTCGCCGGCCACGCTCAACTCGCTGCCGATTTGCGTGAGGTTGATCTGGGCCAGGGCCGCGGCGCGACGGATTTCGCCTGCGAACACCAGGAAATCGGCCCCGGCCTCGCCCATCGTGGCCGCAGCAAGCGACGCGTTCAAGGCCAACACATCGACTTCCCGGCCAATGTCGCGCATCTGCGCGATCCGGCGCTCTACCGCGGCGACCATGTCGGCCAGGCGTCCAAGGATGACTCCGGCGCCGTGTTGCGTGCTGGCGAACTGTTCGATTTGAGCGGCGGCCGCGGCCAGATTCTGCCGTGCCCGGATCATTTCGCTGCTTTGCAGATCGGCCAACAGCCTTTGGCAAAGGGCGACCAGGCGTCCAAGGACGTCGACCGCTTGCTCCAACGACTGGCCGATCGCCAGAAACCGGCGCTCCGCAATGCTCGCCGGGGTGGAGAGAGCGCTCGCAATGCGCTCGAGTTGTGTGCCTACCGACATGGCTGATCGCAGTTCAGGATTTTGGTTTAATCCGTTCCGATTAAAGCGCGGTGAAGCTCGCGGGGCATGGCGTCCCCGCGTGTGGGCTGCCGGCAACGGCACCACCGGGACCGTGTCATCAATCCTTCAGGAATTGATGCGATAGATCCCTGGTTCGACCCTATTCGCGGGAGTTGCGGCAGGTCATGGCGTCGTCCGTTCGGATCACGCGCCCCACGCTCCATCGTGACGGGAAGCTGTCATTGTCCTTCGCAGCCGATGGCACCTCGCGTGGCGCGGGGAACCCCTGACATGCTTGCCGGCGAGCAGCCCGCTTCGCAGTCCGCCACTCAACCACCGCCCGCGCTTCGTTGTCGGCTGGCCACGGGCGTTCGCGCCATGGGCGTCCTGCTGTCCATGCTCACCGTATTTGGTGCGGCGGCGCTGCTTTGGCATGATCGTCAATCCGAGATCGCACAGTGGCAGCAAACCGCGGCGAACCTGACCACCACACTGAGCGAGCACGCCGCACAGACCGTGCGTGCCGCCGATCTGGTGCTGCAGAGCATCGTCACCCCGTTGAACGAAGCACGCATCGAGAGCGATGCCGACCTGTGGCGGGCGATGGACACTCCGGCAATCCACGAGGCAATCCGCAACAAGGTGGCCGCGGTGCCGCAAGTGGATGTCGCCAGCATCGTGGATTCACGCGGTGACATCGTGAACTTCAACCGCTACTACCCACCGTTCTTGCCCAACTCCCCGGGCAAGCGCGTCAACCTGGCCGACCGGGACTACTTCAAGGCATTGATGGAGGGACCGTACGACGGGCCATTCATCAGCATGCCGGTGCAGAACCGGGTGACTTCCGAGTGGACCTTCTACCTTGCGCGGCAGATCCGCAGCCGCGGCGGGCAGCCGTTGGGGATCGCCATCACCGGCATCAACAGCAGCTTTTTCCAGTCGTTTTTCGAGGCGGTGAATATCGGCCCCGGTTCCGCCATCTCATTGTTCCGTGGCGACGGCATTCTGCTGGCCCGCGACCCGTTGCCCGGCGACTACATCGGCCGATCGTTCGCCGAGCAGGCCGTGTTCCGCGACGTGCTGAAGCCGGGGGTATACGCCGGCGTTCAGGTAACCACCGATCAGCGGTTGGTGGGCGGGCTCGGCCAGTTTCGCATCGTTGCGCCGCGTCGGCTACATGACTACCCGTTGGTAATCAACATCACCCTCACCGACGTGATCGTTCTCGCCGGTTGGCACGTTACGGCGCGCTGGATCGGCACCGAGGCAGTTCTACTGGCCATAGTGGTGCTGGGGCTGTCCTGGCTGTTGGCACGCCTGCTGGAACGCCAGCAGGGCACTCTGGCCGACCTCAGCCGCGCCCGCGCGGCGGCCGAGACGGCCAACCGCGCGAAGTCCAACTTTCTGGCCAACGTAAGTCACGAAATTCGTACGCCGATGAACGGCATCATCGGCATGAACGGGCTCCTGCTGGATACTGAACTGACCGCCGAGCAGCGAAAATATGCCGCGATGACGCGCGATAGCGCGGAAGCACTGCTTGGCGTGATCAACGATGTGCTCGATATCTCCAAACTGGAAGCCGGTAAGGTTGAACTTGAGTCGCTCGATTTCGACCTCACCGAGATGGTGGAGGCGACCGCGTGCCTGCTTGCCCCGCGCGCGGCAGAGAAGCAGGTCGGGCTGTTCGTCTATGTCGATCCGGCGCTGCCCACGGCGATGCGCGGCGACCCCACACGCATTCGCCAGGTGCTGCTGAACCTGCTCAACAACGGCATTAAGTTCACCGAAAAGGGCAGCGTGACACTGCAGGTCAAAGGCGACCAGGCCGCCGGGGCGAAGGCGGACAATGCGCTGAGCGTGGGTTTCGAGGTGTCCGACACCGGGGTTGGTATTCCCGAGGACGTGCAGCCCGGGCTGTTCCGCAAATTCATCCAGGCCGACAATTCGATCACCCGCCGCTACGGCGGCACCGGGCTCGGCCTGGCTATTTGCCGCGAACTGGTGGAACTGATGGGCGGGCAGATCGGCGTCGCCAGCCGGCCTGGCGAGGGTACCACCTTCTGGTTCCATGTGCCGCTGGCGGCGGCCGCCACCGCACCGGTTGTCGAGCATTCGCCGCTGCCCGAGCGGCTGTGCGGCCTCCGTGCCCTGATTATCGACGACATAGCCGTAAACATCGAAATCCTGCGCCGGCAGCTCGGCGCGATCGGAATGGAGGTCCGGTCGGAACACGACGGATTCCAGGGCGCAAGGGAGCTCGAGCGTGCGTGCTTGCAAGGCAAGCCTTATGATCTGGTGCTGATGGACCAGGTCATGCCGGGGTTGACCGGCACAGCGCTGGCCGGGCGCGTGCGGGCGACCCCGGCCATCGCCCGGACAAAAATCGTCCTCATCACTTCGATCGGTTGCTCAGAGGTGCGGCAATTGATCGGCAACTCGCTGGACGCGGTGCTGGAGAAGCCGATCCGCCGCGCCGACCTGCTGGACTGCCTCACCCGGCTGTTCGGCACCCCCCGCGACACAGCGGCCGCCATTGCTGTCCCCACCGCAATACCTTCCCCGGATGCGTCGGCAGCGAACGCGCCACGACGGCGATTGCGTGTGCTGCTGGCGGAGGACCACCCGGTAAACCAGTTCGTTGCGGCAACCATGCTGCGCAGAGCGGGCCACGACGTGCAGGTGGTGGCGAACGGCGTCGAGGCGGTCGATGCGGCGCGCCAGGATAGTTTCGATATCGTGCTGATGGACGTGCAGATGCCCGTGCTGGACGGCGCCGAGGCAACCCGGCAGATACGTGCCCTCAGCGGACTTCGCGGCCAGGTGCCGGTGCTGGCCCTGACCGCGGATGCCATGACCGGGGCCAGGGAGCACTATCTTGACGTGGGGATGAACGACTATCTGGCCAAGCCCTTCACGCCCGAGAGCCTGTTCGCCAAGCTGGCGGCGCTGACGCAGGGCATTCCCACCGTGGCCTGAGCCCATGTCATCGCAACGTGGGATCCAGCCGGTCGCGCACCCAGTCCCCGATCAGGCTGACCGCCAGCGTGGTCAGCGACAGCACCATCCCCGGCAGTACCGCAATCCACCAGGCATTGACCAGGTAGCTCCGCCCATAGCTCAGCATGTTGCCGAGGCTCGAGAGCGGCGGCTGGATACCCAGGCCGAGGAAACTGAGCGAGGACTCCAGCAGCACCACCTCGGGAAAGCCAATCGTTGCATTCACGATCAGCACGCCGGCGATATTGGGCAGCACATGCCGCACATAAATGCGAATCGGCCGCGCGCCGATCGCCACCACCGTCGTGATGTAGCCGCGCCCGGTGATGGACTGCGCCATGCTGCGCGCCAGCCGGGCGTATTTTTGCCAGCCGTACAGCCCGACAACGACGACGAACAGCGGCAGGCTGTTGCCGAAGAAGGCGATGACCGTCAGCGCTACGATGATGAATGGAATCGCCGCCTGCGCATCCACCAGCATGGTGACGGCATCGTCGAACAGGCCACGGAAATGTGCCGCCAAAAAGCCGAGCGCGGTGCCGAGCGTGGCGCCGATCATGGTGCCCGCCAGCGCCACCAGAATGCTGACCCGAATTGAGGCCAGCAGCCGGCTGAACACATCGCGCCCGAGTTCGTCGGTGCCGAGCGGATGGTTCCAGTGGCCGCCGAACAGCACCGGCGGGGCCAGACGCGCGCGCAGGTCCACAGCCTGATAGTCGTGCGGCGCCAGGAAATTAGCGAACAGCACCGTGGCGAGAATAATGCCCATCCACACAAAAGCCAGCATGATGACCAACGGCCACCGCCGGCGCGCCGCCAGGTTCTGCGCCGCCACGCTCATGC
>CAIMEK010000092.1 GCA_903839965.1 uncultured Acetobacteraceae bacterium
GGGCGACGCCACCCGCGCGGCGACCGGCGGCGGGGCCGCGGACGGGCGGGCGGCGGCGAAGCGGTCCACCGGCGCGTCCTCCAGCGCCTCGTCGGCCCCCCACTCGATCTGCAATCGCAGCGCCGTCAATGCGTCCATGCAGCAGTCATCGCCAAACCGACGCTTTCGCGCAACTGCTTCCCCCTCCATAACCGTGCCGACGGCCCCATCTGGTGAGATTGGAGGTTGTGGGATGCCCGATACAGCGGCCAGGGAACGCATGCAATTCGACGTGGTGATTGTCGGCGCCGGCCCGTCCGGCCTCGCCGCCGCCATCCGATTGCGCCAGATCGCGCCCGACCTGACGGTTTGCGTGGTGGAGAAAGGCAGCGAGGTCGGCGCGCACATCCTCTCCGGCGCCGTGCTGGAGCCGCGCGCGCTCGACGAGCTGCTGGCGGACTGGCGCACGCGCGGGGCGCCGGTGGGTACGCCGGCGCGCGAGGACGCGTTCCTCTGGCTGACCGCCACCCGGATGGTCCGCCTGCCCACCCCGCCGCAGATGCACAACGCGGGCAATGCCGTGATCGGCCTGGGCGACCTGTGCCGCTGGCTCGCCAAAGAGGCCGAGGCGCTGGGGGTGGAGATCTATCCCGGCTTCGCCGCCGCCGACGTGCTGGAGGAGGGCGGCGCCGTCGTGGGCGTGCTCACCGGCGACATGGGCATCGGCAAGTCAGGCGAACCGGGGCCGAACTTCCAGCCCGGCATGGAGCTGCGGGCGCGCTGCACCGTATTCGCCGAGGGCTGCCGCGGCCACCTCAGCAAGCGGCTGATGCAACGCTTCCGGCTCGGCGCGGGGGCCGATCCGCAGACCTACGGCATCGGCGTGAAGGAACTCTGGGAAGTGCCGAAAGCGGCCCACCGGCCGGGCCTGATCACGCACACCACGGGCTGGCCGCTCGATGCCGGCACCTATGGAGGGTCCTTCCTTTACCATTTCGGCGATAACCTGGTGTCCTATGGGATGGTGATCGGGCTGGACTACCGGAACCCGTGGCTGTCGCCGTTCGAGGAAATGCAGCGGCTGAAGACACATCCTGCCATGCGCGGACATTTCGAGGGCGGCCGACGGGTTGCATACGGCGCGCGCGCGCTCGTCGAGGGCGGGTTGCAGTCGCTGCCGCAGCCCTCCTTTCCGGGCGGCTGCCTGGTGGGAGATGCCGCCGGCTTCCTCAACGTGCCGAAGATCAAGGGCATCCATACCGCCATGAAGTCCGGCATGGTGGCGGCCGAGGCGGTGGCGGAGATGCTCGCCGCCGGGCACGACCAGCCCGCTTCCTACCGCCAGCGCCTGCAGGCGAGCTGGCTGTGGGACGAGCTTTACCGGGTGCGCAACGTGCGCCCGGCCTTCGCGAAATGGGGCTTCTGGGGCGGCCTGGCGAACGCCGCGCTCGACACCTACCTGTTGCGCGGCAAGGCCCCCTGGACGCTGCGTCACAGCGAGCCCGACCACGCCACTCTGCGCCCGGTCGGCCTGGCCAGGCGGATCGAATATCCAAAGCCCGACGGGGTGCTCACCTTCGACCGGCTGTCCTCGGTGCAACTCAGCAACACCGCGCACGCGGAAGACCAGCCCGCGCATTTGAAGCTGCGCGAGCCGGGGCGGGCGATCACGGTGAACTGGGAGACCTGGCGCAGCCCGGAAA
>CAIMEK010000093.1 GCA_903839965.1 uncultured Acetobacteraceae bacterium
AACCATCTCTACGGCGGCATGGACGAACCAGAGATGAAGATCATCGATGTTTTCATCTGCAAGTTGCGCAAGAAGCTGGCGCAGACCGGCGCCGACAACCTGATCGGCACGGTTTGGGGGCGCGGCTACGTTATCCGCGAGCCTTCCCAGCACACCGCACCTGCCGCCATGCCAGGCCATCCGACGCAACTGCCCGCGGCATCGGTTCGCTCGACGCCTGCCCCGTTCGATTACGGGCGCGTGCTCAACGTCGCCTGACCAGGGCTGGCCGGAATGGTGGGTGTCCCGGCATTCCGGCCCGCCGGCAGCGGTGTTGCCGCCGCGCCGCCCCGCAGGACGACGGTCCGGTGGCCTACACCGTGAACTGCTCGGCAATGATCCGTTCGGACAGGCCCTGGTCCGGGTCGAACAGTACTTTGGCCGCGACCGTGCGGGCTTCGCTCACCGCCACCGAAATCACGTCGCGCACTTCCGTGTAGTCGGCCACGGCCGCCACCGGGCGCTTTTCCGCCTCGAGCACCTCGAACAACACTTCCGCCGTGCTGGGCAACAGTGCCCCGCGCCAGCGTCGCGGCCGAAAAGCGCTGATCGGGGTCATCGGCAGCAAATTGGCCGAGAGCGGCACGATCGGTCCATGCGCCGACAGGTTGTAGGCGGTCGAGCCCGCGGGGGTCGACACCAGCACGCCGTCGCACATCAACTCGGGCAGACGAACCCGTCCGTCGATGCTGATGCGGATCTTGGCGGTCTGGCGCAACTGCCGCAGCAGCGACACATCGTTCAGCGCCAACGCCTCGCCGACCGCTCCCGTCGCGGTGAGCGTGCGCATGCGCAGCGGCCGCAGCACGGCTTCCTGCGCCCGGGCCAGGCGGCCGGGAAGGTCGTCCTCGCTGAACGGGTTCATCAGGAAACCGACCGAGCCGCAATTCATGCCGTAGACCGGCACATTCTTGCCAAGCAGCCTGTGCAGCGTCTCCAGCATGAATCCGTCGCCGCCGAGGGAGACGATCAACGCGGCCTGCTCCAGCGGGCAATCGCCGTAGCGGGCCATCAGCCGGGCTCGACTTTCCCCCGCGAGCTGTGTCGGCGATGCCACGAAGGCGATGCGGCCCTGCGGCACAAGGCGCAGGCCGGCCGGTTCGACAGGCGCCACCAGCGGGGTCACCGGAAGTGGCCCACGGGCTGTTGCGGCCTCCAGGCGCGCGATGGCGAAGCCATGGGGGAGATCATCGGCGTCAATTGAGCCGCCGGTGGTCCAACACCTGCATGTCCCGCCGGACGCGCGCGGTCAGCGCTGGATCGAGGCGGGCGGTCGTCCATCCGGTGCCATCCGACACCTTCGCCACCACGTGGCCCCAGGGGTCGCAGACCAGCGAATGCCCATAGGTGAAGCGCGGCTCCCCTGCGGCCCCGTCCAGGTGGCGTCCCCAGGTTGCCGGGGCCGCCATCCAGCACTGCGTCTCGATGGCGCGGGCGCGGATCAGCGTCTCCCAATGGTCCTTGCCGGTTTGCAGCGTGAAGGCCGCCGGCAGGAAAATCAGTTCGGCGCCAGCCCGCCGGAGCGCCAGGAACAACTCCGGGAAGCGCACATCATAGCAGATCGCGCATCCAACCTTCACGCCGTCCGCCTCGTAGGTGACGATCTCGCTGCCGGACCCGTAGGTGGCGCTTTCGCGATAGCCCAGGCCGTCGGGCGTGACGATGTCGAACAGGTGGATCTTGCGGTAGCGCGCCAATTCCTGCCCCTCGGGGTTGAACACCACGGTGGTGTTGAACAGCTTCTCGCCGGCCCGTTCACCGAGCGAGCCGCCATGCACATGGATGCGGAGCGCGCGGGCGATGCCGCGGAGGAACTCGTAGGCCTCGCCGCCGGGGTCGTTGCTGCCTGGCGCCGGGAGTTCCTCCGCCTGGCCGAACTTGGCGGCTCGATCGCCGCCCAGGCAGGTCCAGATTTCCGGCAGCCCGATCAGGTCCGGCCTGTCGGCCGCGGCGGCCCCCTCGATCAGGGCACGGGCCTGGGCGATGTTCTCCGACTTCACATGGCCGGGATTCATCTGCACGACGCAGAGACGCATCGGGGGTCCCTCTCGATAGCGGCGGAGCCAGGCGGGGCGTGACCGCGCCTCAGGGGTCACGCTAGCAGCCGGTCCTCAGCGTGGCCAGTCAAGCCGCGGCTCGCTGCGCTGCGACCGGGCTGGAGGAATGACCGGCCGACGGCGCGGCGCGCCAGGTTCATCGGCGGCGTCGGGCGGGGTCTCTTCGGCCTGCAGGGGCTCGCTATCGGGGTCCGGTGGTGGCCGATAGGGCGGTTCGGCGCGTTGTGGAGCCCGGTAGCTCGGCTCCATCGACGGTCGCCGCGGCGCCTGCACCGGCGCGGGCGGGATGGGTGGGCGCGCCGGCCGGTCGTCCTCGGCGCGGGCGGGGGCGATCGGCGGCGGATCGGTCCAGTCCTGGCCATGACCGCGCGATTCCGGCATGCGCAGCACCAGGGTCCGGATTTCGCCCTGAATTTCGTCGAGCCGCGCCTCGATCGCCTCCAGCCGCCCTTTCAATCCGAACACGCTGAACGGCATCAGCAGAAACACCAGCAGGTAGAGGAGCGCCGGCACCAGGACCGCGAAGGGAACCCACCACGGCAGCCAGTCCGGCAAGGGAAACGGGGATGTCATGCCGGCAGTGTAGCAGCCAAGCGGTCGGCAGCGAACGCCGGGTTGGCTGGATTCCGCCACAAGCCCGTGTGATACCAGCCGCCCTAAACATCGACACACGCCCCTTCGCGGGCCCCGATCGATTGGATGCGGGCTGGGTCATCGACCAGGAACTGCCAGGCGCTCCGGCAAGCCTGAACGATGGCGTCGTAGGTGTCCCAAACAAGCGCACAGAGCTTGTTGCCACGCAGATATTCCCAGACGTTCTCCATGAGGTTCAGCTCCGGCGTGTAAGGCGGCAGCACCAGCAGACAGCGCCGTGTTTCTCAGGATCCGCCCCCTTCAAGACCATTGCCTTCAGTTCGGCCATCTGCGCGACCGTCAGCAAGGGCGGCTTGCTGGGACCGTGGCTCGATCTCAGTCCCGCGATCCCCTCCGCGTTGTAACGATGCGCCCAGTCGCGCAGTGTTCGACGCTCCATCCCGGCTCGTTCCGCAGCCTCGGTCCGGGTGTGCCCGTCCAGAATGAACGCCAGGGCCAAAAGGCGGCGGACCGAGGCACCGTCACGGCTCTTCGCCGCAAACCCGCGAAGATCCTCCGCCGTCTGGTCGGATCGTGTGATGGCAATCGGCTTGCCCATTCGATCCTCCTCTGGCCGGGCAGCAGCACCAGGAGATATCGAATCAATGTCGAGGACCGGTTCCTGGCCCCTCAAGAGTCGGCCTTTCGGACAGTTGGTATAAGGAAACCGTCACCAGGCCCGATGCGGCCCAGCGAGGCGGTGCGATCACCGGTGCAGAGACGACAACGACGGGTAATCAATTCCAGCCCGGAGCGGGAATTGACGATTTGCGTGATCGCCGCGAAGTGGTCCGTGCGGATACCGTCAGGCCCCGCGCGCGGCCATCGGCATGCGGCCGTCCAATGCCTGCAACAGCACGGCGAATTGTTCCCCCGCCGGCAGCTTCGCGTATCGGCGCTGGCGCGCGGTGGGGTCCGCGTTCCCGGGCCATTCCTATATCTTGATAGGGTTCGGCGCAGCGAAATGACAAGCGGCGTAATGGTCGGGCGCGACTTCCACCTGCGGCGGCGCGATCTCCCCACACACCTCCCTGGCGATCGGGCAACGCGTGCGGAACCGGCATCCCGACGGCACATCCATCGGGCTGGGCACATCGCCCTGAAGAATGATCCGGTGGCGCGGCGCGTCCGGGTCCGGCTCGGGCGCCGCGGACAGCAGCGCCTGCGTGTACGGGTGGTACGGAGCGGCGAAAAGGCGGGAAACCGGGGCGGTTTCGACGATGACGCCCAAATACATCACCGCGACCCGATGGGCGATATGGCGCACCACCGCAAGGTCGTGCGCCACGAACAGATAAGCGATGCCAAACCGCTCTTGCAGATCCTGCAGCAGATTGACGATCTGCCCCTGCACCGACACGTCAAGCGCGGAAACCGGCTCGTCGGCAACCACCAGTTTCGGATTCGGCCCGATGGCCCGCGCAATGCCGATGCGCTGGCGCTGTCCACCGGAAAATTGCCGCGGCGATCGCGCGGCAACGTCGGCGGGCAGGCCGACGAGCTCGAGCAGTTCGGCCACCCGTGAGCGCCGCTCCCGCCGGTTGCGGAGCAGTCCGTGCACTTCCAGTGGTTCGGCAACGATCTGCTCGATGGTCATGCGTGGGTCGAGCGAAGCGTACGGGTCCTGGAACACGAGCTGCATGTTGCGCCGGCGCCGCCGCAGCGCATCGGGGCGCAGCGCCAGCAAATCTTCGCCGTCAAAGCGCAGGCGGCCGCGCATCGGCTCGATCAGCCGCAGCACCAGCCGACCGGTGGTGGACTTGCCGCAACCCGACTCGCCCACCAGCGCCAGCGTTTCGCCGGCGGCGATGCCGAAGGAAACGCCATCGACGGCGCGCACCACCTGGCCGTGGTTGCGGCCCGGAAAATGGCAAGCCAGGTCCTCGGCTTCCAGCAACGCGGTCATGCCGGCCCCGCGAAGCCGGTGTGCTTCCAGCACGCGGCGGCCTGGGTGGGGGTAATCGTGACCTCCGGCGGAGCGTGGCGGGCGCAGAGCGGGCGCGCCTCGGAGCAGCGCGGGTGAAAGCGGCAGCCGGTGGGCAGCGTGGCAGGCGAGGGAACGGTGCCGGGGATCTGGCGCAACCGATGGGTGGTCGCGTGCACGCGCGGCACGGCGCGCAGCAGGCCCTCGGTGTAGGGGTGGGCCGGGGAGCGGAACAGCGCCCGCACATCGGCGCGCTCGACCACGCCGCCGGCATACATGACGACGACGCTGTCGACGAACTCCGCCACTACGCCGAGGTCGTGCGTGATCAGCACGATGGCGGTGCCGAGTTCCGTCCGCAGCCGCCGCAGCAGGTCGAGGATCTGCGCCTGGATGGTGACATCGAGCGCCGTGGTGGGTTCATCGGCAATCAGCAGGCGCGGGCGGCAGGCCAGCGCCGCGGCGATCATGACGCGCTGGCGCATGCCGCCCGACATCTGGTGCGGATAGTCGGCCGCGCGGTGCGCCGGGTCGGAAATGCCGACGCGGGTCAGCATCTCGATGGCCCGGGCCCGCGCTTCGTGCGGCGGGCAGATGCGATGCAGCAGCAGGCTCTCCGCCACCTGGTCGCCGACCCGCAGCAGCGGGTTCAGCGCCGTCATCGGCTCCTGGAACACCATGCCGATGGCGCGGCCGCGCAACCCCTGCAGGCGACTTTCCGATAGCGCCGCGAGATCGTCGCCTTCGAACAGGATGCGGCCCGCCTCGATCGTCGCCGCCTCGGGCAACAGCCGCATGATCGACAGCGCGGCCAGGCTTTTCCCCGACCCCGATTCGCCCACGATGCCGACCGCCCCGCCGGCGGGAACGCTGAAGGACACGTCCTGCACGGGTCGGATGGCGCCCTCGCGCATGCGGATGACGGTGGTGAGATGCGAAACCTCCAGCACCGGGGCGGCCGCGCTACTCACGGTAGTCCGGGTCCAGCGCGTCGCGCACCGCGTCGCCGACGATGTTGAAGGCCAGCACGCAAAGCGTCAGAGCCAGCCCGGCGGTGATGACGGGCCAGGGCGACCCCATCAGGTTGGTCAACCCGTCCCGGATGATGTTGCCCCAGGATGGCGCCGGCGGCTGCACCCCGAGCCCGATGAAGGACAGCGTCGCCTCGATACGGATGGCGGTGGCGATCCAGAGCGTCGCCACCACCACCACCGGCCCGGCGATGTTCGGCAGCACATGCTTCAGCACAATACGCCAGGGCCGCTGGCCGGCGGCGAAGCTGGCCTCCACGTATGGCTCGCGCCGCACCGAAAGCGTCGAAGCGCGCGCCACGCGGATGAAGCGCGGCAGGAAGGCCACCGCCACCGCGCCGACCAGGTTGCCGAAACCCGGCCCGAGCGCCGCGGCGATCATGATACCCAGCAGCAGCGCCGGAAACGCCATCAGCAGGTCGGTGACGCGGCCGGTGATGCGGTCGAGCCAGCCGCCATAGAAGCCGGCCAGCGCGCCGATGGCGGTGCCCAGCGTGCCGGCCACCAGCGGCGCGGCCAGGCCCAGCAGCAACGACCAGCGCGTGCCGATCAGCACCCGCGAAAACACGTCGCGGCCGTAGCGGTCGGTGCCGAACCAATGCTGTTCGGTCGGCGGCTTCAGCCGCAGCAGGAAGCTTTGCGTCAACGGGTCGTGCGGCGCCAGCGCCGGGCCGGCCACCGCGATGACCACCAGCACGGCGATCACGGCCAGGCAGACCAGCGTGACGGGGTGGCGCATCAGTGCCCACCGGCGCGGATGCGCGGATCGATGACGGCGTAGAGCAGGTCCATCGACAGGTTCACGACGACGACAAAGAACGCGAACACCACCAGCCCGGCCTGCACCACCGGATAGTCGCGCGCCAGGATGCCGCTGACCAGGAAACTGCCGAGACCCGGCCGCGAGAATACCAGTTCGATGGAAATCGACCCCGACAGCATCGAGAGAATATAAATGCCAAAGCCGGTTACCACCGGAATGAGTGCGTTGCGCAGTGCATGCCGCCAGATCACCACGCGGGCCGGCGCGCCGCGGGCGCGCGCGGTGCGCACATAGTCGCGCTTCAGCACTTCCAGCAGCGACGAGCGGGTGAGCCGGGCGGTGAAGGCCGCCATGACGAGGCCCAGCGTCACCGCCGGCAGCACCAGCGCGTGCAGTTTCTCCACCACCGTGCTGCCGCCGCCCATGATCGGGAACAGGTCGAGCCGGAGGGCAAACACGATCAGCAGCAGCGCGCCGAGGTAGAACTCCGGGATGCAGAAGCCCAGCAGCGACAGGCCGCGCGAGAGGTAGTCGGGCAAGCGGCCGCGCCGCGTGGCGGAGATGATGCCGGCCGGTATGCCGATCACCGCCCCAACCAGCAGCGCGGCGATGGTGAGCTGGATGGTATAGGGCAACACGGCCATGAGCAGCCCGACGATGGGCTGCCCCGTGCGGAACGAGCGGCCGAAGTCGAACCGCAGCATGTCGAACAGGAAATGCACGTATTGAACGGCCAGCGGCGCGTCCAGCCCCATCGCGCCGCGGAAGGCGGCGAGTTGCTCGGAGGTGGCCTGGTCGCCAAGCGCCGCCACCGCCGGATCGCCGGGCAGCACGCGCATGGCGAAGAACACCAGCGTCAGCACAAGCGCCACCGTGAGCACGGCATCGCCCGCACGGTTGAGCACATAGCGCAGCATCAGTCGACGAAACGCGCCTTGGCGAGCGTGAAATAGGCGTAGCTGGCGCGGATTTCGTAGCCGAGCTGGAGCCGCGGGTTGCGCACGAAAATCCAATGCAGCGAAAACGCGTTGAAGGCCGGCATGTCGCGCAGGATCTTCACTTCCGCCTCGCGGGTCAGCGCCTGGCGGCGATCGAGATCGGGCTCGTCGAGGATCTTCTGCATCATATCGTCGATGCCCGGCATGGCGGCGCCGTAATGGCTGTAGTTGCGCCCACCCTTGCCGTCCGCCCGCACTTCCGAGGAACTGACGAAATAGGTTTGCAGCAGCGAGGTTCCGACCGGCGCGGTGGTTTCCGAGTTCATCGGGAAGGTGTTGGCGTCGCGCAGGTTGTCGGTGTGGTAGGCGGTGTGATCGACCGTGCGCAGCCGCATGTCGACGCCGATCTTGCGGAACATCTCCTGGGCCATCAGCATCAGCGACTGATAGTCCTCGCGCTGGGAAACGTAAGTGTCGAACGCGAAGCCTTTCGCCAGTCCGGCTTCCGCCAGCAGCGCCTTCGCCTTGGCCGGATTGTAGTCGTACTGCAGATCGTCCGGCAACTGGCCCTGCTGGAACGCACCCGGATACTCTGGCGGATTGACGCCCCAGATATCGCCGTAAAGTTCGCCGAACGCCTCGCGGAAAGCGGTGCGGTCCACGGCGAAGCGCAGCGCGCGACGCACCCGAAGGTCATCGAACGGTTTGCGCGTCATGTTGAAGCAGACGATGTTCTGGCTGCCCGGCCGGGTGAAGTCGAAGCGGGCCTGCGGCGCCTGGGTGCGGATATCCTCGATCCAGCCGGGCAGGCGGATGCCCTCGATGATATCGAGCTGGCCTTTCAGGAAACCCAGCGTGCGCGCCGTGGAATCCGGCACGTAGCGGAATTCCATCCCCGCGGTCTGCACCTTGGCGCCGTGGTAGTCGCGGAACGGCTTGAGGATGACGCCACGCTCGTTGTCGATCGCCTCGAACTCGAAGGGGCCGGAGCCGATCGGGTTGCGGCGGAACCCCTGGCCCCGCTCCTCGACGGCGCGCTTGGAGACAATCAAGGCCCCGCGCGCGATCATCCCGGTGGCGTAGAAGGTCGGGTTGGGGCGTTTCAGCGTGATGCGGAAACGGTACTTGTCCAGCACCTGGATATCGTCGACGTCGGTGTAGAACACGCGGTACTGCGAGGCGGTGGCCGGGTTGCGGATGCGGTCGAAGGTGAATTTCGCGTCCTCCGCCGTGACCTCGCCGTAGCCCTTGTGAAACAGCATGCCCTCGCGCAGCTTCACCGTGAAGCTGCGGGCGTCCGGGCTGATCTCCCAGCTTTCGGCGCCCTCGCAGACGATGTGCTTCGGATCGAGGTCGAAGGTGCCGTACGGCGGATCGATCAGCGCGTCGTAGATCTGCCGGGTGACCTCGTTGTCCGGCCCCTGAATTCCCAGCGCGGGATCGAGCGAAGCGGGCTGCTCCACCGCCAGGCCGAAGCGGATGATGCGATCCGCCGCGCTCGCCCGTGCCGGCGGGGCACGGCCGGCGAGCGCGGCCGCCGCCAGCGCCGCCTGCAATGCCGAGCGCCGTGTGAGGATGGGTCGTGACATCGTGCAATCCCCCCTGAAAGTTGCCGTCCGATGCTCACTCGGTGGCGACACGCAGCCGGTCGATTTCCTTGTCGATCAGCTCGAGCCCCAGCCCGGGGGCATCCGGCAAATGGAACAGCCCGCCAACCGGCTTCGGCGGGTTGACGAACACCACATGGCGGCGCGAGGAAGGGTCGTCGAGTTCGCACGGCTTGGTCGACTGCAACTGGGCGGCGCAGACATGCAGGTTGGCCATGTGGCCGATGGTGGGCTGGGTCTGGTGCGGCACCAGTTCCACCCCGTGCGCCTGGCACAGCGCGGCACAGCGCAGCAGGCCGGTGATGCCGCCCATCTTCACGATGTCGGGCTGCACCATGCGCACGCCGGCCTCGATCAGGTCGGCGACGCCGGCGAGCGAATAGGTCTGTTCGCCGGCCGACACGGTGATGTCGAGCGCGCGGGCAACCTCGCCCATCCGTTTCACGTGGTAGTGCTGCACCGGCTCCTCGAACCACCAGTAGCCGAGTTCCTCGAGCATGCGACCGACGCGGATGGCGCCGCCCACCGAGTAGCCATTGTTGGCGTCGAAGGCGAGCGGGTAGTCTTCGCCCACCAGGCGGCGCACGGCGCGCGCCTTGGCGATGTCGCCCGGGATGTCGATGTCCTGGCAGGTCCGGTCGTTATCGAAACGGATCTTCACCGCCGCCGGGCCGTCCTTCATGCGTTGCTCGACCACGCGGCAGACCTCGTCGACGTTGCGCTCGCCGTTGTGGCCGATGGAGGCATAGAACGGCAGGTCGGTGTGCCAGGCGCCGCCGATCAGTTTGTAGATGGGCTGGCCCAGCAGCTTGCCCTTGAGGTCCCACAGCGCGATGTCGAGCGCCGCCAGCGCGCCGGTGAGCGCGCCCTCGGGGCCCAGCTTCACCAGGCCGTGCACCAGCCGGTCCTGGATGATGGCATGGTCGAGCGGGTCGGCGCCGATGACGGCCGAGGCGATGTGATGCTTCAGGATGGCGAGCGAGGCGACGCCGCCGCGCATCGGCGAGGCCTCGCCGATGCCCACGCGGCCATCGTCGGTGTAGACGCGCAGGAAGGCGCTGCGCTGGTCCGGCTTGTCGGACGGCGACCATTGCAGTTGGAAAGCATCGAGACGGGCGATTTTCATGGCGGACAATTCCCGGGGGCAGCTTCGCCAGCCACCATAGCGCCACGTCGCCGCGCTGCGACAGGGGGCCTTCGGCTTGCCAGTGCGCCCGGACCTGCCCATAACCGGCTGGATCGACGGACGGACGCCTTGCGATGGTCGATTTCTCCATGTGCTACGATGTGCTCGTCGTGGGCGGCGGCAATGCCGCCCTGTGCGCCGCCCTCACCGCGCGCGAGGCGGGTG
>CAIMEK010000094.1 GCA_903839965.1 uncultured Acetobacteraceae bacterium
CGGCGACGATGCGCGCGCCGCCCTGCCCGACGACCCCGAGGCCGAATTCGTCGCCGCCCTCGCGCTGGCCCGCCGCCGCCGGCTCGGCCCGTTCCGCCACGGCGCGGCCCCGGCCGACCCGCGCCACGAACTCGGCGCGCTGGCCCGCGCCGGCTTCTCCCATGACACTGCCGTGCGCGCCCTGCACACCGACCTCGATACCGCCGAGACGCTCCTCGCTCTGCTGCGCCAAAGCTGACCCCCACGGGCTTCGCTGATCGTGCTTGAATAAAGCGCCGACAATTGCGACACTTGCCGGGCGTCTTTCATATTCGCGTTGCAGGATGTCCCACATCGCCCTGGCTTCGCGCGCGTTCCGGCTGGCCGCCCTCCTGCTCCTCGGCGGGTTGTCCGCCTGCGCCTCCGGAAACGTCAGCACAGGCCCCAACCTTGCCGCGGCCAGCCGCCATGCCGGCATTTCCTGCGCGCCGTTCGCCCGCGAACTGTCCGGCATCGCGCTCCACGGCGAGGCCGACACCTGGTGGCGGGCGGCGAGCAGCCGCTACCGGCTGGCGTCGCAACCGCAGGTCGGGGCCGTGCTGGTGCTGCGGCGCGGCGGCCGGCTGCCGTCGGGCCATGTCGCCGTGGTCTCGCGCCTGCTGGCGCCGCGGCAACTGCTGGTCATCCAGGCGAACTGGGTGCCCGAGGAAGTGACCGAGGACCAGCTGGTCGTCGATGTCTCGCCCCGCAACGACTGGACCGAGGTGCGCATGTGGTGGCCGTTCACCAACGCGCTGGGCAGCTACGCCTACCCCGCATACGGCTTCATCCTGCCGCCCCGGCCGACCACCCACGATGCACTGCGGCAGGCGGCGGCCCCGGCGGCCCGGCTGGCCCTCGCCGGCGGGGCGCATCCGCCGCCTTCGCGTGGCCGCGGCCTGGGCGGATGACGATTCGGTAACTCCCTGAACGCTGGCCTTTATCGCGCATCCGGGCTAGCACACAGGTTGAAAGATAGCTTGCATCCGCCCTGCCGGCAGGCCATGTCGTGGGGACGGGGCAACGCCCCACCTGGAGGACGCTCATGGGTAGCTTCAGCATCTGGCATTGGATGGTCGTACTGCTTGTCGTGCTGCTGCTGTTCGGCACCGGCAAGGTCAGCACGCTGATGGGTGACTTCGCCAAGGGCATCAAGTCGTTCAAGAAGAACATGGCGGACGACACCGACGCTTCGATGGAAGCATCCGCCGAGAAGCCCACCGGCTCGATCGCCGCGCCCGACGGCGCGGCCAGCAGCACGCAGTCCCGGACCACCCAGAAAGCCTGATCGGCCTGGTTGTGGACGGTGCAGGCGATCGACCCGATCGTCCGGCACACAGGCGGCACAGTCTCGCCCGCGGAGGGCTGAGATGCTTGCGCTCGTGGCCGTCGTCACCAGTATCGAAGGCACGACCACCCCGCTGAGCTTCATCCGCGACGTGCTGTTTCCCTTCGCGCGCGAGCGCTTCCCCGCCTTCCTGGCGGCGCACGCGGCCGATCCCGCGGTCGCGGTGCAACTGGCGGACGTGCGCCGCCTGGTGCCCGGGCGGGACGAGCTGCAGACCCTGCTGCGCTGGATGGACCAGGACGCCAAGATCACCCCGCTGAAAGCCTTGCAGGGCATGATCTGGCGGGAAGGCTACGGCGAAGGCGAACTGGTCGGCGCGGTCTATCCCGACGTGCCGCCGGCGCTGCGCCGCTGGGTCGCCGCGGGGCTGCGCCTCTATTGCTTCTCGCACGGCTCCACCGAGGCGCAGCGGCTCATCTTCAGCCATTCCTCGGCCGGTGACCTGGCCGGGCTGTTCAGCGGCTTCTTCGACACCCGCGTCGGCAGCAAGCGCGAGCCGGAAAGCTTTTCCCGCCTGGCCATCGGCATGGGCCGGCCGCCGGCCGAGATCGTCTACCTGTCGTATATCGAGGCGGAACTCGATGCCGCGGCCGCGGCCGGCATGCGCACCTGCCAGTTGGCGCGGCGGCGCAACGGCGAGCGGCCAAGCCAGCGGCACCCGCATGCCGCGGACTTCGCCGGCGTGGCTGCGCGCATGGGCCTCGCCGGCAAGGCCGCAGCCGGCGCCAACCGGGCCGCGCGCATAACGGAAAGGTAATCCAACGCCACGGTTCGGCCATGATCCGGCCAGACCAGCGCCCGAACGCTTCGCCAGCCTTCCCGCGTGTTGGGAAGGAGACCGACAGCATGCCCGCAACCGACAGCGTCCGGCGCAATGGCTACGTCATCGCCATCGCGATCGCCCTGGTCGCCACCTTCATGCTGCTGGCGGGCAGCGGCTGGACGGCATCCCTGTTGGCCCTGGGCGCCATCGCGATCATCGGCGTCGTCGAGCGCATCGCCGAAATCCAGCAGCGCCAATCCGGATCGCACGACCGCCGCCGGGACTGACGCCACCCCGGGCTTTTTGGCAACCCGGTCCGGCGTGATAGCCTGCACGCCGCATGACCGCTCTCCCCGCGCCCGCTCCCCCCGACCCCGACCTGGACGCAC
>CAIMEK010000095.1 GCA_903839965.1 uncultured Acetobacteraceae bacterium
GCGGCCAGCCGCGCGGCGGCCGCGGCGGTCAGTGCGTGCGCCTCGGCCTGCGGCACCTGTGCCTCGGCCACCGCGAGCGCCTGCTGGGCGGTGGCGCGCTGGGCCCGGGCGGCGGCCAGTTGCGCCTCGGCCTTGCGATGGTCGGCCACCGCCTGGTCGTTCGCCTGGCGCGAGGTCCAGCCGGCGCCGACCAGCGCCCCGGTGCGGCCGGCTTCGGCGGCGGCGCGGGTCAGTTCGGCGTTGGCCTGGTCCATCATCGCCTCGGACTGGGCGATCGCGGCGCGGCTCTGCTCCACCTGGCGTCGGGCGATGGCAACCGCGGCCACCGCCTCGGCCGCGGTCCCGCGGGCCTGGTCGAGCCGCGCCGACCAGTCGGCCGGGTCAAGCGTGATCAACGGCTCGCCGGCACGCACCCGCTGGTTGTCGGCGACGTTGATGACGGCGACATCGCCCTCGATGCGCGACGACAGCACGGCGATGTCGCCCTGCACGTAGGCATTGTCGGTGCTTTCCAGCCAGCGCCCCTCGACGAGCCACCAGTTGCCCAGCAGCGCGGCGACCAGCAGCACCGCCAGCAGCGCCAGCGCGCGCAGCGCACGCCAGCGGCGACGCGGGGGCGTGCGGACGCTGGTGGCGGCGACGCCCGGCGCGGGCTTGTCGACAAAGGCATTCATCGTGGAATTGCAAGCGGTTCGGCGGCGCAAACACTGGCGGGCGGCGGCACTTCCGTCAAGACTATACTGAACTGTCCAGTTCAGTTGCGGTTGACCGGCCGCGGCGGACTGACCAGACTGAGCAAATGGACGACGTGCCGGTAATTCCCCGTGAAATCTCGCCGAAGCGCCGGCAGATCCTGCAGGCCGCCGAGGCGTTGTTCCTCGCGCATGGCTATGGCGCGGTGAGCATGGACGCCGTGGCCCGGCAGGCCCAGGTGTCCAAGGCGACGCTGTACGCCCATTTCCGGTCGAAGGACGGGCTGTTCGCCAGCATCGTCGCCAACAAGGGCGACGACAGCCCGGTGGTGGAATCGCTGTTCCCCGACGACGTGGCGGACCTGCGCGCCGCCTTGCTGGAGATCGGCAGGCGGTTGACGCGGTTCCTGCTGCGCGAGCGCACGCTGTCCATCGTGCGCATCGCCATCGCCGAAAGCGCCCGCTTCCCCGAGCTTGGCCCCGCCTTCTACGCCAACGGGCCGGACCAATTCCGCGACCGGTTCCGCGCCTGGTTGGAGGCGCTGGCGGCCCGGGGGCAGGTGCGCGTGCCGGACACCCTGACCGCCACGCACCAGTTCATGGCCTTGCTACGCTCGAACATGTTCCTACGCGCCACGCTGAACATGCGACCGCGCCCGACCGAGGACGAGATCGACGCGACAGTGAAGAGCGCGGTCGAAACCTGGCTGCGCGCCTTCGGGGCCTGATCAGTGGTGGAAAAGGTTGTTGTTGCCGTGCGATTGCTGCGTCGAGGTGCCGTGCGAACCGGTGCCACCCGACGGATGCGCGCCCCCGCCCCCTGAGGAACCCGCGTGGCTCAGCCCGCCGGGGGGCGAGCCGCCATTCGGGCCCACACGGGTCAGGCTGGAAAATCCCGAGCCGCTGGGGCGCACGAAATTGCCGCCCGAAGGGCCGGCATTGTGGTTCAGCGTGCCGGTCGGATGCCCGCCCGGGTTGCCGCCGCCGGGATGTCCACCCGCAAAGCCGCCGCCGGGATGCCCGCCCGGGTTGCCGCCGCCGGGATGTCCACCCGCAAAGCCGCCGCCGGGATAGCCGCCGCCGGGGTAACCGCCACCCGGATGCCCGCCAGGATAGCCGCCGCGCGGATACCCACCGGCCGGATAGCCGCGTAAGCCGCGGCCGTCGGGATGGTATTGGTCCATGTGATAGCGGTAGCGGTACGGCGCGTCGTGCCAGCGATGCCAGTGGTCGTAGTAGCCCCAGCCGGCAGCGCCGGCGAACACCAGGAACACGCTCTCGCCGCCGATCATGGCCGTCGGCACGCCGCCGACATAGGCAACCCCGTCGCCGCCGTCGTCGCCGGCGACCACGGCGCAGCACTCGCTGGGCTGTGCGACGACCACCCGTGCCGCCGCCACCGCCTCGGCTGGCGGATGCAGCCAGTAGCCGCGCTGGTTCGCCAACGCCTCGCCCTGCTCGACGCGATAGCTGTCCGCCGCCTCGGCGGTGACCCGGGCGGCCCCGTTCACCAATGCCACCTTGGCGATGTCCGTGCCGTCGGGCAGCACGCAGACATAGCGGCCCGGTATAGGTTGCGGCTGGCAGCTCAGGCCGTCGCCGTGGGCGGCAATGTAGCCCTGAAGCTGAACCGTGTAGGGCGCACCCAGGCCCTGCAGCCCGTCGAGCGTATAGGTTCGGCCGGCGGCGAACACCGTGGCGGTGTCGCGCAGCGCCGGATGGTTCAGCACCACCGGCGGCGGCGGCAGGTTGGCCCAGATGCCACGGCGCGCGGCCTGGGCCGCGGCTTCCTGCGCGCGATAGGCGTCGGGCGCATCGTCCCTGGCGCGGGCGGCGCCGTTGACCAGCGCGACCGCGGCAAGGTCGGTGCCGTCGGGCAGCAGGCAAACGAACTCGCCAGCCGTCTTGGGCTGGCAGAGCAGGCGGTTCGGGGTCGTGGCCAGGAAGGTCTGCAAGCCCTGGGCCGGCTCGCCGGACAGGCCGACGATGCCGAACAGCGTCACGCTATCGGCGGCGGCGGTCAGCTTGGCTGAGTCGACGACCTTCGGGTGGTCAAGGCTGACCGGCTGCGCCGGGACCGGCGGCGGAGCGGCTGCCGCGACGGGTAGCGGCGCTTGCACGGGAGCGAGCGGCGCCGCCACGACCGGCGAGGGAGCCGGACTCGACGGCGTGATGACGAGCGGCACCGCCGGCTGGGCCGCGACGCTGGGCGCCGGTGCGGCCGGCACGGTGTCCGCGCCGACCGATTGCGCCCGCGCCGCACCGAAGCTCACGACACCGGACGCCGCCAGAACACAAGCACACCAGAACGTTCCTGACTGCGATCGAATAACCCGAGCTTTCGGCATGGCCGCCCTCCGTCGGTTTGGACTTTCGTCGCGATCAGGCCGCAATTACTGGGTCTTCGGCGCCACCCAACCGGTCGGTGCCGGAGCCGCGCCGGCCGGTGCGACCCAGCCCGGCGCGGCGGCCACCGGCGGAGCGCTGTTCGGCGTCGACTGCAGCGTGGCCAGCAGACGCGGCGAGGGATTGCCGTCGGCCGACAGGCCGTTCGCCTGCTGGAACAGAGCGATCGCGTTGCGCGTCTTCGGGCCCATGAAACCGTCCGCGGAATCCCGCAGATAGCCCAGGCGGATCAGTTCGGACTGCGTGGCGCGCACCATCGGGTCCGCCATCGCCACCGGCGGCGGCGGCATCGGCGGAGCCTCGGTCACCAGCGGCGCGAAGCCGGGCACCATCTCGCCCTTGAGGTAC
>CAIMEK010000096.1 GCA_903839965.1 uncultured Acetobacteraceae bacterium
CGGCCGGCGAGGCGCAACTGATGAAGAAGGCAGCGCTGGCGCGGATAGGGAAGGCGAAGATGTCGGCGGGCGGCAAAGGTTGTCCCGAACGGGACAACCTTCCGCGCCACAACACACTGCGTCAACTCGCCGGCACGAGCCACACGACGATGTACAGGATCGAGACCATCGCCAAGGCGGGGACCGCAAATCAAGTGGTCAAAATGACCACTTGAACGCGAAAACTTCCGCCACCATCGCCAAGGCGGCCGGGGTGAGTGAGCGGACCGTTAGGAGAGCGGCGAGAGAAGGTGACGACCATGAGCGCACAACGGCAGCGACCGCCCAAGGCGGTACGTGACTACGAACGGCAGGCCAAAGCCGAAGCAGTGAGCGCATTCCTGACTTCGCAAGGCTGGTTGAACATGGACGGCGACGAAACCGGCCAGTGCCGTTGCGGTCACATCGGCCCGGGTGGCGACTTCGTGAGTCGGCGCCTGCTCGGCGACCGCGGTCCCTTGATCGTATCGTGCCGGACTTGTGCGGCCGCGACAGCGACAGCAAACTTGATAGGAGACCCATGTCCGACCTGATGCTGAGCCTTGCCCCCGGCCATCGCCTTGTACTACCGCCGCCGCACGTCGACTGCAGCACGCGCCCGGCATGCCCCCATACGGCCACACATAAGGACTTCGTGACCGATGACCATGGGCGAATCACGGGCGCTGACTCGACTGAAGCGGCTGTTGGCTACCATCCCGCTCTGCAGCGCTGGGCCCAGGACGCCGCACCGTGGGTTGCTGCCGACCTTGTGGCCGATACGCTCCCGAACCTTACGCCCGATGTGCAGGCTGACCTGGCGACCCGCTGCACGCCCGACATCGCGCTGTGGCTGTGCGCGAGCGTCGGCGAGATGCTGGATTCGGAACAGGCCGCAGGGCATGACGGCTGAGTGTGGCTTCTGCTGTCAGGATGTCCCTGACTCCGCACCCGTGATCGAAGGCGTGCAGTTCTGCTCGGTGCCGTGTAAGCAGGGTTGGCTGTCCCTGTTCGGTCCCAAGTCTGCACCCGAGCCGCCGCGCGTTGCGCTCTACGATGACGATGCTGCCGCTGAGCTTGTGCGGCCGCTCGGGTGACCCCCCCAGGGCCTAGCGACATATCGGAAGCTCTGGGCCGCGCGCCTGCCGTCGGGGGCTGATTCTAGCGTGCGCGGTTGGAGCATGGGGGGCCAACCCGTACAATCCGAGCCTAGCCAAGCGAAGGCCGCACCTGCCGCCGTCCATCCCACGCACCGTCGCGCGCATGGTCCGCGTTTCGGTGCCGTCTGACCACTGAGAAATGTTGAAGCTAGGCCGGGGCTAGTCCCCAGCCTTGCGGGGGCGCCGGCTCAAAGGCCGGGCGCCCGTGTGGTTCGGTCCGACGCCACGTCAAGGTCAAGTCGGACCCGGTATGCGTCCACCGCCTGGTCCGAAACGGCGCAGCGGCGAGCGACGGTGCCCACCGGCTCGGCGTGATTCTCCTTTGGGCGGGGCCGCCAACACTCCACGAGCACTCGGGCGCCACGCGTTCGAGCCGCGCCGTGTAGCCGTTGGCGGTCCCACA
>CAIMEK010000097.1 GCA_903839965.1 uncultured Acetobacteraceae bacterium
CCCGCTCGACGGCCATCAGGCGGATGGTCTCCAGCGTGGCATGGTCGAGGCTGCGTCCATCCCGCTTCATGCCACCTTGAATCGTGTCTCAGCAGCAATGTCAAGAGACGCGTCGCCTTAATTACCGACTGGTGAGTAATCCGGGGATTGCGGCGGCAGCAAGGGCGCGCGGGTGCGTCTGTGGAAACGCGAACTGCAAGTCCTGGCCGATGAACTCGCAATCGCCATCACCGGCTGCCATCGGCCGCCCGGCACCAGCAAGTAAAACCGTATCGAGCACCGCCTGTTCGCCTTCATCACCCAGAGCTGGCGTGTCTAGTCGCTGGTCAGCCATCAGGTCATTGTCCAGCTGATCGCCAACACCCGCACCAAGACCGGCCTCACCGTCGCCTGCCGGATCGACGCCAGTGCTTACGAGAAGGGCATCAAAATCTCCGATGCCGGGATGGCGGCCCGCAACATCCAGCCCGCAAATCTCCACGGCGCGTAAAACGCACTTTCGCTCCCAGGCAACCCGACACGGGACGCAGTTATCGGGGCTCAGGCCCTAAGCCGGCCCTGATTTTCGCTCCGCTCGTGCCGGCCGACCCGCAATGGTATTGTATTCATTACGGAGTGGGTGCATCGTCGTCGCAGCATCGGGTCCGCCCGGGGGGCGGGCATTCCACGTTCAACCGAGCGCTTACTGCCGTGCGCTCAGCGGAGCGCAGCGAAGGGAGGGAAAGGAACATGGCCGACCTGGCGACACGCAGAGCCGAAACCGATCCGCTCGAACGAGAAACCATCAGGCGGGCCACCTGGCGGCTGATGCCGATCCTCATGCTGGGGTATTTCGTCAACTACCTGGACCGGTCCAATGTGGGCATGGCCGCGCCCACCATGAACGCCGATCTTGGGTTCTCCAGCGCCGTGTTCGGTTTCGGCGCCGGCGTATTCTTCCTCGGCTACTTCTTGTTCGAAATCCCGAGCAACCTGATCCTCAACCGGGTCGGGGCGCGGCGCTGGATTGCCCGCATCCTGGTCACCTGGGGCATCATTTCCGGATTGACCGCTTTCGCCTGGAACGACTGGAGCTTCTACGCCATCCGCATCCTGCTCGGCCTGGCCGAGGCCGGGTTCTTTCCGGGCGTGGTGCTTTACCTGACGTGGTGGTTCCCCTCGGCCTATCGCAGCCGGATGATGGCGATCCTGTATTCGGCCCTGGTGATTTCGCTGTTCATCGGGCCGCCGATTTCAGGGTGGCTGCTGACCCTGAACGGAGTGCTCGGGCTGCGTGGTTGGCAGTGGATTTTCGTCGGCGAGGCGCTGCCGCCGGTCGTCATGTGCGTCGTGACCTGGAACCTGTTGACGGACCGGCCGGACGAGGCGACCTGGCTCACGCCCGAGCAGCGGGCGTGGCTCGTCGAGCGGCTCGCCTCCGAGCGGGCGCAACGCGAAGCGATCCACAAGTACTCGCTCGGTGAGTCGCTCGCCGACCCAAAGGTGTGGCTGCTGACGCTGGCCTATTTCACCCACAACGTCTCGACCAACGTGCTGGTGTTCTTCATGCCGCTGATCGTCAAGGGGCTGGGGGTCGGCACCGACATGGTCGGGCTGGTCAGCGGGATACCCTACATGTTCGCGTTCGTGGCGATGAACTACTGGGGCTGGCATTCGGACAAGACCGGCGAGCGGACCTGGCACCTCGCCATTTCCTGGTTCGTCGTCTCGGCGGGGATGGCGGCCGGCATCGTGATCGGCGGCAGCCACCCGGTTTTGCTGATGGTGGCGCTGATCATATCGGTGATCGGCCAGTATTGCGTATCGCCGGTGTTCTGGACGCTGCCGACCGCGTTGCTGACCGGCACCGCGGCGGCGGGCGCGCTGGCCATGATCAACGCGATCGGCAACCTGGGCGGATGGCTCGGCCCGTGGGTGTTCGGCCTGATCAGGGATGCCAGCGGCAGCGACAACCTTGCGCTGCTCTGCCTGGCGCTGGCGCCGGTCATTTCCGCCGTCGTGGTCATCGGTGTGGGTCACGACCGCCGCCTGGAACGTATCCCGACGCGCCGCTGAGGAACTGGGGCCCGGCCCGGCGCGCCGCTGGCGCGACGCGCGCGGAGCCCTGGCCTTGCTTAAACCACCTGCCTGCGCAGGATCCCGCGCGCCAGGAAGATATCGGTAATCTCCTCCTCGCGCCGTAGGAATTCCGGATGTCGGCGTGCCGCCAGCCCGCGGGGTCGTGGCAGGTCGATGGCGAGCACCCGGTCTATCTTGCCGGGGCGTGGCGACATCACCACCACCCGGTCCGACAGCAGCACCGCCTCGTCCACGCTGTGGGTCACGAACACCACCGTCATGTGTCGGCGCAGCCACAGCGCCTCGAGGTCGACGCGCATCTGTTCGCGGGTCAGCGCATCGAGCGCGCCGAATGGTTCGTCCATCACCAGCAGGCCCGGGTCGTGCAGCAGGGCGCGCGCGATCGCCACGCGTTGGCGCATGCCGCCGCTGAGCTGGTGCGGGTAGGCATCGGCGAAGTCCTGCAGCCCGACCTGGGCCAGCAGCTCGAGGGCGCGTGCCCGGTAGGGGCCGGGGCGGTGGCCGCGCATTTCCACCTGGAACAGCACGTTGCCGATGGCGGTTCGCCAGTCCAGCAGCACGGGCTGTTGGAACACCATGCCGAGGTCCGCCAGCGGGCCTGCCACCGGCTTGCCGTTGGCGCAAATTTCGCCTTCGGTTACCGGGATCAGGCCGGCGACCATGCGCAGCAGCGTGCTCTTGCCGCAGCCCGATGGGCCGACAATGGCGACGAACTCGCCGTCGGCCACGCTGAGGTCGAGCGGCGCCACCGCCTGCAACTGATCGAACCAGCGCCCGGCGCCCGCGAGGTCCAGTTTCACGTCGCGCGATCCGTCGCCAGGGCGGCAATGGCCGATGGCCAGCCCGCTTGGTCGCGGCATCGGAGCAGGGTCTTGACAATGCGCATGGCGATGGAACAGGTGTTCCAAACTCCGTTGCCCGTCAACCGCGATCTTGCGATCGCAACGGGATGCGGCACCGAATGTGTGGAGGGAGCGGTGGCATGCAGCGCCTGACCAGGCATCTCCGGCCGTTGATCGGCATCGTTGCGTTTCTGTTGGTGTGGGAGATCCTGGTACGCGCGCTGCATATCCCGGGCTACGTGCTGCCCGCGCCCAGCGTCATCATCGCCAACGTGGTGAAGAACTGGCGCAGCCTGGCGTCGGCCGCGCTGTTCACCGTGCAGCCCATGGTGGAGGGTTTCCTGGTGGCGGTGGTCGCCGGCGTGCTGATCGCGTTGGCCATTGCCTTCAGCCGCCGCGTGCAGACCATCGCCTATCCGCTGCTGGTGTTCCTGCAGATCGTGCCGAAGATCGCGGTGGCGCCGCTGTTCATCATCTGGTTCGGCTTCGG
>CAIMEK010000098.1 GCA_903839965.1 uncultured Acetobacteraceae bacterium
AAAATCGCCGCCAGCCTCGACCACCTGCGTCTGCTCGGTAAATATGACCTGGCGTTCAAGGCGCTGCACGCGAAGATGGACAACCCAAAGCCATAACAAAGTGAACTGAACAGGGATGTCCAGGATGACCATGATTTTGCTGCGCAACAGCGATCCTGACTATCCTGTTCATCCCTGTGAATTAGATTTCGGAGGTTTCCCATGTCCGAACCGCTGGCCATCGGCTCCCGCCGGGAGTTGTTCGTGGACGACTGGCTTATCGACGAGCGGCGCAATGTGGTGCTGACGCTGCATCATCCCGAGCGGCGTGCGCCGGCGCTGGTCTTTGATGCGCCGTGGGAAGACAGCGTGGCCTTCCCCGACAGTCTCGTGCCGTGGGAAGGCGGCTGGCGGCTCTACTACCGCGCCGGCATCCTCGATTGGGACCGTGAGGAAGACACTACCGTGCTGGCCATGGCGGAGAGCGCCGACGGGCTGACCTTCACGCGGCCCAATCTCGGCCTGCTGGAGGTGAAGGGCACCTGCGACAACAATGTGCTACAGGTCGGCGGCTATCCGACCGTGCCCCCCGCCTTCGTCGATACCAACCCGGCCTGCCCGCCGGAGCAGCGTTTCAAGGGCCTATGCGCGCGCTGGGGCCAGGCGCACGCCATGGCCTCCGCCGACGGCTTGCGCTGGACGCCCATGCAGGAAGACAAGCTCGACATGCCGGGCGCCTTCGACACCGTCAACACCGCCTGTTGGGACAGCGTCGCCGGCTGCTACCGCTGCTTCACCCGCACCTGGCACGACCGCGACACCCGCCGCGTACTGGCACACGATTTCACCGGCGCCGAGCATCCGATCCGCGCCATCCAGACGGCCACCTCGCCCGACTTCCTGCACTGGTCGGCGCCCATCGAGTTGGACTACGCCGACAGCGACTACGCCACGCAGCTCTACACTAACGCCATCCTCCCCTGCCCCGGCGCCGAACACCTCTACCTGGACTTCCCCAACCGCTACGTGCCCGAGCGCAAGCCGAACCCCGACCACCCGTACGAGGGGACGAACGACGCGCTCTTCATGAGCAGCCGCGACGCCGTACACTGGAACCGCAGGCGCGAAGCCTGGGTGCGCGCCGGCCTCGACCCGCTCAACTGGACCGAACGCAACAACTACCCGACCTGGGGTATCGTCGCAACGTCGCCGACCGAATGGTCGATGTATGTCACCGAGCATTATCGCCACGCCCCGCAGCCCACCCGCATGGCCCGGCTGGCGATCCGCCCCTGGGGCTTCATGTCCGTCCGCGCGAACTACGACGGCGGCGAGATGACGACCAAACCCTTCACCTTCACCGGCAGCACCCTCACCCTCAACGCCGCCACCTCCGCCGCCGGCAGCATCGCCGTCGAAGTCCAGGACGCCGCAGGCCGCCCCCTCCCCGGCTTCGCCCTCGCCGATATGCCCCCCTGGTACGGCGACAACCTCGCTGCCCCCCTCGCCTGGACGGGCGGCAGCCTGGCAAAGTATGCGGGGATACCTGTCCGGTTGCGCTTCGTGCTGCGGGATGCGGATATTTACAGTTTGCAGTTTACCGAGTAGGAAAGAACTACCGACAAAAACCAGCCGCGGAGCGGCGACACATCGGTAGCTGATGGCGCAAGCCGTCAGAAAGGTTGCCGATTACCATCCCAGCCGCGAAGCGGCGGCACATCGGTAGCCTACGGCGTGAGCCGTAGGAAATAGCGTCAGGCGAAAGAGGAGGCCATGTCGTATTCGTGTGAGCCAAAACACATCGTCTTCAGCACTAAAAATCGCCAGCCCTGGTTAACCCCGGACCTGCGAGCTCGTGTCTTCCCGTACATCACCGGCATCATCAAGGATCTGCGCGGTAAGGT
>CAIMEK010000099.1 GCA_903839965.1 uncultured Acetobacteraceae bacterium
AGGAATCCAACGAAACCGAAGATGTCTGATGCATCTTCGCGATGAATCGTACCCCGCCGAGCCGCGTCAAAGCCTATTTTAGTGCCTATGGGGCAGAGCCCTCGCCTTACTTCGCTGGCACTCGCGCCAGGGCAGCGAGGTCGGGGCGGCGATCGGGGGTAACGAAGTAGAAGCAGAACACATAGGGGTCTGACGTTTCGAAGCTGGCGGGCGAGGGGGAGGCGCGTTGCATGGCGGCGGGGTCGAACTGCCCGATTGGGCGCCAGTCGCCGTAGAACTCGTACCAGCCTTCGTAGCCTGCCTCGGCCAGCAGGTCCGGCACGCGGCGTGTGCTGCCGGGGCGGTGGCGTTCCTCGATCTCGACGGACAGCACGGGGTGGCAGCGGCGCAGCGTGGCGGCGGCGCCGCGCAGCACTTCCTCCTCGGCGCCTTCGGCGTCCAGCTTGATGGCGGTGACGTCGTCGAGGTCCAGCGAGTCGAGCGGCAGCACCGGCACGTCGTAGCGCTGCACTGCCTCGATGCGGGGGTCGTCGGCCTGCAGGGCGGCGTAGTCCTTGGCGACCGAGGCCCATTGTTCCTGTGGGATGCCGCCGACCACCGCCACTTCCAGTGCCAGCCGGCCGGCGGCCTCGCCGAGCGCCTCGGGGCGCAGGCTGATATGGGCCGGGATGCGGCCCCAGCGGGCGCGCACGGCCTGTTCGAGACGCGCGAAAGCGGTGGGAAGCGGTTCGAAAGCGACGATGCGGGTCCAGGGCAGGTCGGCGAGCGCCAGCGTCATGGCGCCGGAATGGGCGCCGATATCGACCAGCGTCCCGGGGCGGAACAGGGCGCGGTGGAAGTCGGGTTCATCCATTCAGCGCGCGCTCCAGCAGGGCGAGCGCGGCGCCGGCGGCCTTCAGGTGGTTGCCGACGCGCGCGGCCTGGGGCAGCAGGTCCTGCATGGATCCCTCGCTTGGGCTGGGGGATGGCAGTGTTCCACGAAGCGCTCAGCGCTGGAACAGCCGTCCCGCCGCGGGGCTGATCCACACCCGGTGGCCGGTGAGCCAGTCCGCACCCAGCAGCATGTCGACGCCGGCGATCGGCAGCGGGGCGATGTTGACCGTCATGTCCTGCACCGTGACGCCGCCCACCCGCACCGTGTCGAAGCGGTGGCGGCGGAATGCCACCGAGCCGGCGCCGATGCCGTGGCCGGTTACCAGGGGGTCGCGGGAGAGGTCGTCGTCGGTCACGCCCAGGCCGGCGGCGACGCGTTGGGTGACCAGGCTGCTGCGGGCGCCGGTGTCGAGCAGGGCGCGCACCGAGCGGCCATCGATTTCCGCCGAGACGAACAACAGCCCGCCGCCGACCCGCTGCAGGTCGTGGCCGTCCGCGGCGGCGTAGCCCGGCGGCACGAAGCCGGGGCAGTACGGCACCGCATACAGCGCCATCACGCGCCGGGGCAGGTCGAGTTCGATGTCGTAGCGGCCCAGCACGTCCGCCCCCAGCAGGCCCGCCACGGGCTGGGCGTCGTCGCCCACCAGCGGCAGGCGGCCGACATCGAGGGCGCGCCCGCCCTGTTCCAGGCCGCCCAGGTCCATCTGCCGCAGCTTTGCGGTGCCGCCGCCAGGCACCTGGCCGCCGACGCCCAGCAGCATGGTGGCCGAGGGCGACCAGGCCAGGCCGAGCGTCTCCACCGTCTGCGGCGTGATCGTGGTGGCCTCGGCGCCGGTGTCCACCACCATCATCACCTTGCCGCCATCGAGCGCCGCCGGCACCAGCAGGAAGTTGCGCAGTGTGGTGATCGGCAGGTCGGCTCGCCATTCCGCCTTGCAGGCGGCCAGCCCCGGGCGCACCGGCGCGCCGGCGCAGCCGGCCAGGGCGACGAGCGCGAGCAGCACCGCGAGCGGGCGCGTCAGGCGCGGGATGGACACGGGCACGCGGCCGTCCTGCGTGGTCCGGTTTCCTCAGCCATCCGCCGCGAAGGGGTCGCCGAAGGCGTGCCGCCGCGTGGCCTGGGAGAGGGCCGCGCGTTCCAGCGAGCGCATGTGCTCCTGCAACCGGCGCAGGCAGGTGCGCAGCATGCTCCATTCCGCCTCGCTCAGCCCGGCGGCGAGTTGCGCTTCCATCGCCAGCGCGAGCGGCATGGCGCTGTCGTGCAGCAGCCGGCCCTTGCGGGTGAGGCGCAGCAGGCGGGCGCGGCCGTCATGCGGGGCGGGGCCCTGCTCCAGCAGGCCCACGGCCACCAGGCTGGCGGTGGCGCGGCTGACCTTCACCTTGTCCATATCCGTGCGTTCCGCCACCGTGCTGGGGGTCATGGTACCGAACCGTCCCATCACCGCGATCACCCGCCATTCCGCGAGGCTCAGGCCGAACGCGACCTCGAACCGGCGGGCGAGCAGGCGCGTCGAGCGGCCGGCGGTGACCGACAATTCGTGCGGCAGAAAGTTCTCGAGCAGAAAGGTGCCGCCGCTGGCAGTTGTTTCGGCGCTGTCGGCGTCAATCGCGTCTTCGGCGCGGGTATCCCCAATTGTTTTCATTTGTCACGACCCGTTGCTCGCTGTGCTTAACATGCCAGAGGGGATCGGCTGAAAGGAAATGCGCGGGCACACGCAATAATAATCAAGCGCAGCCAGCCCCCGCGGGCGCGCACGGGCCCGGCCGGGTCATGCCGCGTCCGGGACTGCTACAACCCTGCGACGGGCGTCGCGTTGACTGCCTTTCCACCGCCGCGCGCCAACTGATCGGACCCGCATGCTCGAAATCCTGTTCGGCCACCTGCCCGGGCCCGTTCGTCGCGCCCTCGATGCCACCGGCCTTGTGCATCTGCCGGCCGCGCTGCCCGGACGGGTCGAGGTGGTGACCGGATTTGGCGCCAATCCCGGCGAGCTGGCCATGAAGCTCTATGTGCCGGCGGCGACGCCCGCGCCCGGTGGGCCGCTGCTGGTGCTGCTGCACGGCTGTGGGCAGGACGCGGTGGGCCTTGCCGAGGCCGCCGGGTGGACGGCGCTGGCCGAGCGTGTGGGCGCGCCGCTGCTGCTGCCCGAGCAGTCCGCCGGCAACAACCACGGCCGCTGCTTCAACTGGTTCGAACCCGGCGACATCGTGCGCGACCGCGGCGAGGTCGCTTCGATCCGGCAGATGACCGGGTTCGTCTTCGACCGCTTCGGCTGCGACCGCCGCCGCGCCTTCGTCGCCGGCCTGTCCGCCGGGGGCGCCATGGCGGCGGCCGTGCTGGCAGCCTATCCGGAGGTGTTCGCCGCCGGCGCGGTGGTGGCCGGCCTGCCGGTGGGCAGCGCCAACGGCGTGCGCGCGGCGATGGCCCGCCTGGCCGAGGCCGGCGCCGATCTCGACGGGCCGGGCTGGGCGAAGCGTGCGCGCGCGGTGGCGCCGCCGGGTTACGGGGGAAGCTGGCCGCGCATGTCGATCTGGCAGGGCGGGTCGGATCGGGTGGTTGATCCCGCCAATGCCGCCAACCTGGCGGCGCAGTGGGTGGCGTTGCACGGGCTTGACGGCACACCCACGCAGGAGCTGTCGCCGCGGCCGGGCTTGCGCCGCCGGGTGTGGCGCGACGCCGTTGAGCTGTGGACCGTCGAGGGCATGGCGCACGGCTTCCCGGTGGCGCACGCCTCCGCCGAGCCGTTCGTGCTGGACGTCGGCATCGACGCCGCCGCCGGGATCGCCCGCTTCTGGGGCCTCGGCTAGCCGGAGACCGACTTCACCGTCGAGAAGGCCGTGCTCTCCGCGCCGAGCTGCAGGTTCAGCGTGCCGGAGTTGTTCACCACGCCGGTGACCGTGCCGGACACGGTGAACGGCAGCGCCGCCCCGCCATTGGTGACCGCCACCTTGTAGGCGCCGTCGGCGAGCTGGTTGCCGTTCGCGTCCTTGCCGTTCCAGGTGAAGGTGTTGTTGCCCGCGGTGGTGGCGACGGTGGAGCTGACCAGCGTGCTGCCGGTGCTGTCGGAGATGGTGATCTGCGCCGTCCCGTCGGCGACGGCGGTGAAGCTGAGCGAACCGCTGGCATTCTGCAGCGGCATCTGCTCCGAGGTGAACTGCACCTGCTTGCCCACCATCGACGAGCCTTGCAGCATCTGCCCGGACTGCGTCAGCGAAATGAGCTGGGTGAGGCTGGCGTTGGTGTTGATCTGCTGTTCGACGCCGGAGAACTGCACGAGTTCGCTGGTGAACTGGTTGGTGTCCAGCGGGCTGGTCGGGTCCTGGTTCTTCAACTGGGTCATCAGCATGCCCAGGAAGTCCTGGAAGTTGCCGGACAGCTGGGACAGCGGGTTCTTGCTGGTGCTGGTGGTGCCGGTGCTCTGCGTGGCGGCGGCGGCGGCGATGCTCATGGGGATGTCCTTCAGGCCGTGATGTCGATGCCGGCGCGCAGCCAGTGCGTCGCGCGGGAGGAGGCGTCGTCCGGATCGTCCGACCCGGCGGCCAGGCGCCGCTGGCCGGAGGAGAAGGTTTCGCGCTGCGCCCCCCGGTCGGACCCGGCGCCCGCATCGCCGGCGCTGATGCCGCTGGATTGCGGGCTGGCCACGGCGGCGCTCGTGTCGGTGCGCGGCGGGTCGGCGGACGGCGCCGGGGCGAGGTGGAAGGTGACCGAGCGTCCCTCGGCCGGCACCCCGGCCTGGTCGAGCGCGCGGTGCAACTGGGTCTGGTCGCGGGCCAGCAGGTCGAGTGTCTGCGGCCGTTCGGCGGTGAGGGTGACGCGCGCGGGGCCGTCGCGGGACTGCTCGATGCGCACCTGCAGCCGGCCGAGTTCCTGCGGATCGAGCCGGACCGTGACGTGCTGCGTGCCGTGGGAATGGCCCAGCGAGACCAGGGCCGGCAGCAGTTGTTGCACCGGCGAGGGCGCCGCGGCCGGCGCGGACTTCGCCGCCGGGTCGCTCGCCTGCGGTTCCGCTGGCGAATTGGCGTGCGATGGCGCCAGTGCCGGGTCGGTGGCGGCGGCCGGGCTCGCCGTTACGGCCGGGGCGGCCTCCGCCGGCGCGGGGGCGGCCGGCGGGGGGCTGCGCTGGGCAGTG
>CAIMEK010000100.1 GCA_903839965.1 uncultured Acetobacteraceae bacterium
GGTATCTCAAGCTATTGAGATGCCGGGCGCTTTCTTTTAGGTTAACTTGTCACACCGCCGTCTTCATTGCTGTGCTTCAATATAATCTCCGCATACACCTGATACACTAAAGTTCGAGGTTCGCCTCGATATGGTTCACCCAAGGTGAAGCCTGCGCGTTTTGCGATCTCCTGAAATGGGTTTCGCCAAGCTACATATAGGTTTTTTGGCGATGCAGTCAGGTTCGAGGTCGTCGTTTTCAGGATTTCGCGGGTTTTCTCGTCATCTGCCAAAATTCCCAATGCTCCCAACGTTTTTGCAAGTTCGAGGTTTTTCTCGACACGCCGGGGAAAATCACCGCCTTCAGCTTCCATCAGCGTCTTGCGAGAGACCAACGTCGCCTTATCATCGAGTAACGCCGCCTTTCGGCTGAGATAAATGTCCCGCTCAACCAATCGGTCGACATAAGCGTCCGTGAGGCGTGCTATTCGATCGTCAATAGCGGCGATGTTCAGCCCAAGCGCCTTGGTCTCCGCGACCGCATCGTGCTTCTGGTGCTCCAGAGCCACGTCGATATCATGGCGGACAGCTTCCCACTCCTCGGCGGTCAGCTGAAATGGCTTGCTGTTGGCGCGCAGCGCTGCATCGATCGCTTCTTCGCGGAGATTGGTGACGGGGCATGACCTCGTGTGGCAGCGGTAGTAGACGTGGCCCTTCTGTGTCTCGCCGACCAGAGCATGGTTGCAGGTGCCGCAGCGGACGAGCCGTTGGAAGCGGAAGCGATGCGTGGCCACACGATGTATCAGCTTACCCCTCAGAACAGCCCGAACCACATCGAACACATGCTTCGGTACGAGCGGCGTATGCACGCCCTGAAAGATCTCGCCGGTTTTTCGGATCCGCATGAGACCGATGTAGAACGGATTGTTGAGGATGGTCGACCAACCATTCAAGCTAATTGCACCCCCCGCCTTGTTGCGCAAACCTCGCGTATGCATTTCCAGCCTCAGCGTGCCGAGCGACCACTGGCCGGATGCGTAAAGATCGAAAGCCGTCGCGATAAGGGGGCCTGCCAGCGGGTCGATTTCCTTGGGTTGGCCCCGGCCTCGGTCGACATAGCCGATAGGCGCGCGGATCGGATACAGGCCCTGCTTCAGACGGCCGTAGAAGCCTTTGCGCACTTCGTCGCGGAGATTGCGGATAAAGTCCGCCGCGACGACGGCCTGGATGTCGGCGGACAGTCGCCCGCCACGCGAACTGAGATCGATGCTTTCGTGTGCGAAGTGCAGTTCGATCCCGCGATCAAGGAGCTCGCCGAGCGTCGCCCAGTCCTTGAGGTTGCGGGCGCTGCGGTCGATCTTGTGCGTGATCACGCCGGCAGCCTGGCCCTTATCGAGCCCGCGCAGCATGCGGGTGAACACCGGCCGGCCAAGCTTCGCCGCCGTTTCCATCTCCTCGAACCATTCACTCACCGCGAGCCCCTGGCGCTGGGCGTAGGCTTCGATCGCAGCACGCTGCTCCTGTAGGCTGGACCCTTTCTCCCCTTGCTTGACCGTCGATACACGTATGTAGCCATAGTACGTTTTCATGCTTTCAGCGAGTTCTCATCATCAACGCTAACGTACCGATCCTCGGTACGCGAGTCGTCGGCCACCTTTTCGTTCGCTATCCTGTCCAGCAGCAGGAGATAGGCGAACCAGTACCGCGTCGCCTCCTCGATCTCCTCATCGCTTGCGTCGGGCATGATCAGCCGCACGAATTTTGATTCGGGTTTGCTCGCCTTCATGCTTCCAAGCCTAGGCATTCTGACCAGAAATCGTAGACGGGGCACCGTGCCGTTCGAGGCGCTAAACTCCGTTGTCAGGGATGGTGCCACGCAGGCACGCGAGCACGTCTGCGCGGATCGTATTGGGTCGGATACCGTAATAACGGATCGGTCTTTGTAACCCGTTCCGCCGCGGTCGCGTGCGCGGCCACGGCATCCATCACCCGCAACACGGCCAGATCGAGTGTCCGGTGGCGAAAGCCGCCGGCATCCGCTGGCCCATGGAGATCATCATGTTCCTCACAACCGTGTCGCTCGGGTCGCTCCTGCCGCCCAGGAGCAAACCGCGCCGCCTGCACGACCAGACCCAGCTCGCAGGCCCGGCACAGAGCCTCCGTGTCGACGGCGTCTTGCAGAACCTGGTCGTCCGCCCGGAGGGGGAAGACCAGTACCGCGTCATCGCCGGCAAACGTCGCTTTCTCGCCCTGCATCGCCTGAAGAAGGAAGGTGCCATCGACGGTGACTATCAGGTACCCGTCGACATTAGAGCCGGCATCAACGATCAGGATGCCGCCCGCCTGGCTACCGTGGAGAACGTCCAGCGCGAGCAGCTCCATCCGCTCGACGAGGGAGAAGCCTTCGCCAAGCTGCTCCAGCTCGGCGGCACGATCGAGGCGATCACTGAGAAGATTGGATTATCGGCGCCAACGATCAAACGCCGGCTCGCGCTGGCCTCGCTGGCTCCTGATGCAAAGAAGGCGTTCAGGGCCGGGTTGTTCAACCGCGGCATCGCCGAGGCTCTCACTCTGGGTTCGCGCGAACAGCAGCGTGCGGTCCTGGAAAGCCTGCAATCGGAGGAACCGCCTGATGCCGAGGATATCCGCCATATCTTCCTCGGTCAGAAGCCGGCGCTGTCGATGGCGATCTTTCCTCGGGACCGATACACGGGCACGCTCACGACCGATCTTTTCGCCGACGAGGAGACCACGTACTTCAACGACGTCGACCAGTTTCTTGCCCTGCAGAATACCGCAGCCAACGAGCTGGCCGAGGAGCGGCGGCAGACCGCTGCGTGGGTCGATGTGCTAAATCTCTACACGGTGCCGTGGTGGCAGTTCCGGGAAGCGGCTGAGGGTGAACCATCCGGCGTGGTGATCAATCTCCATCCGTCCGGCACGGTCGAGATCCGCGAGGGTCTTGCCCGGCACCAGGTCGAGGATGCGGTCAGTCGGGAAACGCGAGTTTCTCCGATGACGCCGCGCCCCTCCAGGGAGCGGCCGGTATACGGGGCTGAACTGCTCCGCTATGCAGCCTGCCAGCGCAGCGCCGCCGTCCAGGCTGCCCTGCTGGCAAATCCGCGCAAGGCCAAAGAGGCGGCGGTGACGCTGCTGTTGATCGGCTTCCGTCGTGACTTCGGCGTCCGGATGACCTTGCATGACTGCCATGCCGCTCCAACCACGGAGCGGACGCAGGCGTCTCACCGTTCGATCGGAGAGGCGATTGATCGGTCGCTCAGCCTCCTGGCGTTTCCCGTGGAGGGGAACGAAATGCAGCGTCTGGACCGAGTGCGGCGTCTGATAGACGGACCGGATCTCGTCGACATGCAGGAAGCCGTTCGCCGCCTGCCCGACGATGAACTGGAGCGGCTGCTGGTCCTGCTGCCGGCGCTTTGCCTGGGGCAGGATCATCTGGAAATGGTCGACGAAGGAGACACGTTGCTCAACCGGGTCGCCGGCGATATCGCCGTCGCCATGCGGACCTGGTGGACGCCTGACGCTGCGTTCCTCGGTCTTCTTACCCGCGACCAGTTGCTTCACGTCGCCGGCGAGTGTGGAGCGGGAGCGCATCTCACGGGCATGAACGGGTGGACCAAACGAAGGCTGGTGGAAGAGCTGGCCGCGTACTTCGCTGACCACGCCGATCCGGCGAAGGAGGCCGATCGGCCAGCACTGGCATGGCTGCCGGGCCTTCTCCGCTTTCCGGCGGTGAAGTCCATCATCGAGCAGCAGACATGACACTGGGCCGCCCCGACTAAGGGCGGCTCTTTTTTTTGATGCTCGCAACCAAGCGCCGGCGTAAGCGCCCCGGTCAGCAAC
>CAIMEK010000101.1 GCA_903839965.1 uncultured Acetobacteraceae bacterium
CGTCAAGGTCCAGGTTCGGCGGAAGCCGCGCCAGAACCGCCGCAAAGGAATCCAACGAAACCGAAGATGTCTGATGCATCTTCGCGATGAATCGTACCCCGCCGAGCCGCGTCAAAGCCTATTTTAGTGCCTATGGGGCGGCGCCCTGGCCTGCCTTAAGCCGCCGGCTCGTGCGGGATGCCCTTGGCCGTCAGCAGGTTCGCCAGCTCGCCGGACTGGTACATCTCGGTGACGATATCGCTGCCGCCGACGAACTCGCCCTTGATGTAGAGCTGGGGAATGGTCGGCCAGCTGGAAAAGGCCTTGATGCCGTCGCGCAGTGCGGCGTCCTCCAGCACATTGGCGGTTTTGAAGGCTACGCCCAGGTGGGTGAGGATCTGCACCACCCGGGCCGAGAACCCGCATTGCGGGAACATCGCGTTGCCCTTCATGTAGAGGAAGACCGGGTTCTCGCCGATATCGGCCTGGATGCGCTCGATGACGGGGTTGCTCATGCCGTGGCTCCTTGCTCGGGGGCGGAGGTCTGCAGGGCGAGCGCGTGCAGTTCGCCTCCCATGCGGCCGCTCAACGCGGCATAGACGATCTGGTGCTGCCGGACGCGCGACAGGCCGCGGAAGCTTTCGCTGACGACGGTGGCGGCGTAGTGGTCGCCGTCGCCCGCCAGGTCCTCGATGGTCACCGTCGCATCCGGCACAGCCGCCCGGATCAACGCTTCGATCTCGTTCGCCGACATCGCCATATGTTCGAAGTCCCCCGCAGCGGTTCAGCCCCGCATCAGCGCCGGCAGGAAGTGCTCGTGCGTTGCGCGCAGCCTGAGCAGCGAAATGGTGTCGCCGGCCGGCAGTGTCAAATCCTCCCCTCCGGCCTCGCCAAGGAGTGCAGCCGGCACCCCGGCCGCGGCGGCGGCAGCGAGCAGCGCGGCGGGCTGTTCGACCGCCAGGACGTAGCGCGCCTGGTCCTCGCCGAACCAGAAGGCGTGCGGGGCGAGGTCGTCCGGCCCCGCCAGCAGGCGCGCGCCGGTGTCGCCAGCCAACGCCATCTCCGCCACCGCCACCAGCAGGCCGCCATCCGAGGCGTCGTGGCAGGCGCGCACCTGGCCGGCCAGGATCATGCCGCGGACGAAATCGCCGTTGCGCCGCTCGGCCGCCAGGTCGACCGGGGGCGGGGCGCCCGCCTCCTGCCCGACCACTTCGCGCAGCCACAGCGACTGGCCGAGATGGCCCGCCGTGGTGCCGATGCCGACCAGGGAGAGGCTTGGCGCCAGCGCTAGCCCGACCGAGGCGGCGGCATCCTCCAGCACGCCCAGGCCGCCGATGGTCGGGGTGGGCAGGATCGGTTCGCGTTCGGTCTCGTTGTAGAGGCTGACGTTGCCGCTCACGACCGGGAAGTCGAGCGCGGTGCAGGCCGCCGCCATGCCGCGGATGGCGGCGGCGAACTGGCCCATGATGACCGGCTTCTCGGGATTGCCGAAATTCAGGCAATCGGTGATCGCCAGCGGCAGCGCGCCGGTGGCGGTGATGTTGCGCCAGGCCTCCGCCACCGCCTGCGCGCCGCCCGCTTCCGGGTCGGCCTGGCAGTAGCGCGGCGTGCAGTCCGTGGTCAGCGCCAGCGCCCGCCGGCTGCCCTCGATCTTCACCACCGCGGCGTCCGCCCCGCCGGGCCGGCGCACGGTCTGCCCGCCCACGGTGGCGTCGTACTGGTCCCACACCCAGGCGCGCGAGCACAGGTCGGGGCAGCCGATCAGGGTGAGCAGCGCCGCCGCCAGCCCGACCGGGTCGGCCACCTCGCCGAGCGGCGCCGGCTTCGGCGTTTCCACGTACGGCCGATGGTAGAGCGGCGCCTGGTTGGCCAGCGGGGCGAGCGGAATGTCGGCCTCGACGACGCCCTTGTGGGTGGCGACGATGCGCCCGGTGTCGGTCAGGTGGCCGATGACGGCGAAGTCCAGCTCCCATTTCTCGAAAATCGCCCGGGCGAGGTCCTGGCGGTCGGGCCGCAGCACGATGAGCATGCGCTCCTGGCTCTCCGACAGCAGCATTTCGTACGCGCTCATGCCGGTCTCGCGCTGCGGGACCTTGTCCAGGTCGATGGCGATGCCGACGCCGCCCTTGCCGGCCATCTCGACGGAGGAGGAGGTCAAGCCGGCGGCGCCCATGTCCTGGATCGCCACGATGGCGTCGGTGGCCATCAGTTCCAGGC
>CAIMEK010000102.1 GCA_903839965.1 uncultured Acetobacteraceae bacterium
AAAGAACCGGGCGCGGTACATCCGGAACACCGAGGAGATACGCCGATCATGCCTCGCCGATTCGGCTGCTTCTCCCGTGTTCCTTCGTTCCACGACCTGCCGCTGTGGGCGAAGGTCCTCGTCGTTCCGGCGGCCTGCCTGGTCGCGAGCGTCGCCGCCGCCGCCTCGATCTGGCTGGCCGCGACCGAAACCGAGGGCCGGCTCGCCGAAATCGCCAACCGGGGGCTGCCGACCGCAGCGGCGAGCGCGCAATTGCTCGACAGCGTCGACACCGTCCAGGCTATGGCCATGCGCGCAATGGTCTGGCAGCAGGCGGGCGTTCCACAGGCCACCGTCGATTCGCTGAGCAAGGACGTCGAACGCGCGCTGGCCAAGTTGCGCGCATCTGCCGCCGGCATGGCCACGGGACTCGTCGAAAGCGACGCCGACCTGCCGCGGCTCACCGCCATCGCGACGAAGTCGTCGGTATACGCCAAGCAACTCGGTGATGCGCTCGACCTGATGGCAGATCCGGCGGTGGCGGTCGGCTACTTCCGCCGCACCGACGCGACGTTCGAGGCGCTGCGCGGCGACATCTCCGGCCTATCGGCGAAGCATCGTGCCACCGAGGCCGCCTCCATCCAGGCCACCCGCACCACCTCGCGGGCCGCACTGATGCGGCTCTACTGGATCCTCGGCGCCGCCTCGATCGTCATGCTGGTTCTGCTGCCGGTGGTGGTGGCGGTGATCGCCCGTCCGGTCCGTGCCCTGACCCAGACGATGACAGAGCTTGCCGCCGGCGACATGGGCGCCGCGGTCGCCGGACAGGACCATCGCGACGAGTTGGGCGGAATGGCCCGCGCGGTGCTGGTGTTTAAGGACCACATGATCCGCGAACGGCGCTTTGCCGGCGAACAGGAAGCGGAGCGCCGCCGCGCCGAGGCGGAAAAGCGCACGGCGCTCGTCGGCATGGCGGCGACAATCGAGGAAGCGACCAGCTCGGCCCTGCAGCAGATCGGCGGCCGCACCGCGGCGATGGCGACCATCGCCGCCGCCATGAACGAGGCCGCCACCCGCTCCGACGTGTCGGCGCGCGACGCCGCCATCGCCGCCGCCCAGACGCGGAGCAATGTGCAGGCCGTCGCCGGCGCCGCCGAGCAGTTGGCCGCGTCGAGCCGCGAAATCGGCGGCCAGGTGGATCAGTCCACCGCCGTGGTCGGCCGCGCGGTCGCCGCCGGGGCCGAGACCCGCAGCGCCATCGAAGCGCTGAGCCAGGAGGTCGAACAGATCGGCGCGGTGGCCGATATGATCGGCGGGATTGCCGCCAAGACCAACCTGCTGGCGCTGAATGCCACCATCGAGGCGGCACGAGCCGGCGAGGCCGGCCGTGGCTTCGCGGTGGTGGCCTCGGAAGTGAAGGCGTTGGCCATGCAGACCGCCCGCTCCACCAACGACATCGCGCGCCATATCAGCCAGGTGCGTTCGGCGACCGGCGTTTCGGTGGCGGCAGTGGCGCGGATCGATCAGACCATTGCCGAGATCAGCGCGATCGCCGCCTCGATTGCCGCGGCGGTAAAGCAGCAGGATGCCGCGACCGCGGACATCGCCCGCAATGTGGCGGAAACCGCTGAGGCGGCAAACGAAATGACCCGCCGCACCGCCGACGTTTCCGACGAGGCGGTCGGCACCGGTCATCACGCCATCGAAGTGCGCGACAACACGGTGGTGCTGAACCAGGCCGTGGAGGAACTGCGGCACTCGGTGATCCGAGTGGTGCGAACCTCGACCGCCGAGGTGGACCGGCGGCAGAACCGGCGCTTCGCGGTTGACCTGGCGGCATGGTTCCGCGTTGCCGGGTTGGACGAAAGCGCCGTGCGGATCAGCGACATTTCCGCGATGGGGGCCTGCGTGCGGGATGCCGCCGAACTGCCGGCCGGCACGTGTGGCGTGCTGCGCTGCAACGGCATCGCCGTGCCGCTGCCCTGTCAGGTGCGCGCGGCGGACGAGGGGGCGTTGCGCGTCGCGTTCGAACTGGATGCGGCCGCCACCGCGGCCTTGCATACCTTCCTCGAAACCGTGACGGCGGAGCAGGCGGCCTGATCGCCGCTAGAGCATGCTCACACTGACTGGAAATAGCCGACGTGGCGGAGGAAGTCGCCGCAGTCGCCGGGGGTGAAGCTCTCGGTAAGTAGCCTGATGGCCTTCCAGAGTGCGTCGAGCGTGCGGATGGCGCGGGCCCGCAGATGTGCCTTCAGCTTTGTGAAGGCCATTTCGATCGGGTTCAGATCGGGCTGTAGGCGGGCAGGAACAGTAGGTTGGCGCCGGCGGCCGCGATTGCCTTCCGCACGCCAGCGACCTTGTGCGAGCCGAGATTGTCCATGATCACCACATCCCCCGGCCGGAGCATCGGCACGAGCACCTGCTCGACGAAGGCGACGATCGCCTCGCCGTTGATAGCGCCAGCGAAAACGCCCGTCGCCGAGATGCC
>CAIMEK010000103.1 GCA_903839965.1 uncultured Acetobacteraceae bacterium
ACATCGAGCTGCAGATCCTGGCCGACGCCTACGGCAACGTGGTGCATTTCGGCGAGCGCGACTGCAGCCTGCAGCGGCGCCACCAGAAGCTGCTGGAGGAGGCCGGCTCGCCGGCGCTCACCGCGGCCCAGCGCGATGCGCTCGGCGCCACCGCCACTGCGGCGCTGGCGCGCCTGGGCTACCGCAGCACCGGCACGCTGGAGTTCCTCTACCAGGACGGCCAGTTCGCGTTCATCGAAATGAACACCCGCCTGCAGGTCGAGCACCCGGTCACCGAAATGGTCTGCAGCATCGACCTGGTGCGCGAGCAGATCCGCATCGCCGCGGGCAAGCGGCTCGGCTACGGGCAGTCGGATATCACCTTCTCCGGCCACGCCATCGAGTGCCGGATCACCGCCGAGGACCCGACGACCTTCATCCCCACCCCCGGCCAGGTGACCGCCTTCCACGCCCCGGGCGGCCTCGGCGTGCGGGTCGATTCGGCGCTCTATGCCGGCTGCATCGTGCCGCCCTACTACGACAGCATGATCGCCAAGCTGATCGTGCACGCGCCGACCCGGGCGGAGGCGATCGCCCGGTTGCGCCGCAGCCTGGCGGAGTTCGCCGTGGTCGGCATCGAGACCACGCTGCCGCTGCACCAGCGCATCATCGAGGAGCCGGAATTCATCACCGGCGACTACACGATCCACTGGCTGGAGCACTTCGTCGGCCGCCTGTAGCAACCTCTCCGCGCCCTGGTTGAACCCGCCGCCGGGCTGTCCCACCGGGCGCCTGGCTTCCGTGTGGGCTGCCGATCCGGCATATTGGGGCATGTCCCGCCGTTCCTTCGAGGTTACGCCGGACCTGATGCTGCGTGCCTATCGGGCCGGCCTGTTCCCGATGGCCGAGACGCGGCGCGGCGACCGGCTGTACTGGCTGGACCCCGAACAGCGCGGGGTGCTGCCGCTGCACGGCTTTCATCTGCCGCGCCGGCTGCTGCGCACGGTGCTGTCCGACGCGTTCGAGGTGAGTGCGGACCGCGACTTCGCCGCCACCATCGCTGCCTGCGCGCAGGCCGTGCCGGGGCGCGAGGACACCTGGATCAACCCGGAGATCGAGCACCTGTTCACTGCCCTGCACTGCCTCGGCCATGCCCATTCCGTCGAATGCCGCCAGGCCGGACAGATGGTCGGCGGGCTCTACGGCGTGGTGCTGGGCAGCGCGTTCTTCGGTGAAAGCATGTTCAGCCGGGTGCGCGATGCCTCCAAGGTGGCGCTGGCGCATCTGGTGGCGCGGCTGCGCCTCGGCGGGTTCCGCCTGCTCGACACCCAGTTCGTCACCGAGCACCTGGCCCAGTTCGGTGCCATCGAGGTTCCGCGCGATGCTTACAAGGCGCTGCTGACGGCCTCGGTGGACGCGCCGGCGCGCTGGCTGGGCAGCCCCGACCCGGAGGTGCTGAAGGCCGAGCTGCGGGCGCTGGCGCGGCCGGCGGGCGGAGAGGAGGGTGCCGATGCGCGCTGATCCGGCCATTGCCGCGCTGGCTGTCCTGCTGGCCGCCTCGGCGCCGGCCGCGG
>CAIMEK010000104.1 GCA_903839965.1 uncultured Acetobacteraceae bacterium
CGAATGCGGAAGGCACGTTTGCGGTGGGCGTGGACGTGGGCGGCACCAACGTGCGCGCGGGGGCGATTACGCGGGATGGGCAGAAGCTGTCTGAGGCGCGGCGTCCGGCGCGGGCGATGGAAGGCGTCGCCGCCACCCAGCAGATGATTATCGAAGCCGCCGAGGAGGCCATCGCCGGTTCGGGGCAGCCGCACGAGGCGCTGATGGGGCTGGGGCTGGGGGTGCCGGGACGGCATCGGTCGGACGAAGGCGTGGTCATCTACTCGCCGAATTTCGCCGGGTGGACGAATATCCAACTGCTGGCGCCCATCGCCGAACACTTCAGCGTCGCCGCCTACATGCGCAACGACGTGAAGACCGCTAGCATGGGCGAGTTCTACTTCGGCGCCGGCAAAGGTTACAACTGGGTGGTGATGATTACGCTGGGCACCGGCATCGGCGGCAGCCTCATCGCCAACGGCAAGCTGATGCTCGGTGCTAGCGAAGGCTTCGCCGAAGTCGGCCACATGACGGTGAACCCGAATGGCCGCCGTTGCGAGTGCGGCAACAGCGGGTGCTGGGAGGCGATGGCCGGGCGTGACGCCATCATCGAGCGCGCCACCCGCCGGCTGCAGACCGGCCACGCCAGCATCCTCAGCGAGCTCTACGGCGACAATCGCGGGCTGCTCACCCCCGCCGCCATCGCCCGCACCGCCCAGGACGGCGACATACTGGCGCAAGAGGTGCTGGACGAGACCGGCATGTGGGTCGGCATCGGGGTGTCCAACCTCATCCAGATTTACAATCCGGAAGTCTTCATCATCGGCGGCGGCATCAGCCAGGCCGGCGACCTGCTCTTCGGCCCCATCCAGCGCACCGTCAACTGGCGCGCCAACATGGTCCCCGCCGACACCTGCCGCATCGTCCCCGCCGCTCTCGGCGACGACGCCGGCATCTTCGGCGGCGCCGTGCTGGTCTTCGATGCGGTCAAATCCGGCGGGTAGGTTGAAAGATTCGGACCTCTCCTCGAGCCGGGGAGGGGCTTAGCGCTCTTCGTGGTGAATCAGTTACAACTCGTAGGTCGGCTCGATCTCGGTAGTGCCGAGAAGGTCGGCGAAGTTGAAGAGCATCTCCGCGGCCATCCATTGCTGGAAGGTGGCGAGGGGCTGCTCCGCGTAGGCGGCGAGCACCCGGCGGGCATCCAGGTCGGGGGGGATCTTCTCCAGCGGGCAGGGGTAGGGTGCGATGCGGCCATAAAGGCGGCAGATGAGCGGGCGGGCCTCGTAGACCAGACAGAGGTTGGTGCGCTGGTCGAGGAAGAGGCAGGCGGTGTAGGTGATTTCCTCGAACCACTGCCGTTCTTTGGCCTGGCTCAACACGGTGCCGGCGTGCACGGGATCGGCGGCGCGCAGGCATTCGACAATCCGGGTGTATTCGAACTCGGAGATTTTGACGCCGTCGGTGCAGCGCATGGCGCAGCCGGTACAGCCGTCGCAGGGATGCTCCGCCTCAGCCATCGGCCGTCTCCGCCGCGCGGCCCACGCGGGCCAGTTGCCGCGTCCGCCGTTCCTGCGCCTCGCGGAAGCGACGATGGTCCTCCGTCGTCTCCAGCGCCAGCGGTGGCACCGGCGTCGGTGTGCCCTGCGCGTCCAAGGCGACCATGGTGAGATAAGCAGAGCCGACATGCTCGATGGCGCCGGTCTCCAGCCGTTCCGTCTCCACCCGCACACCCACTTCCATCGATGTGCGTCCCGCGTAATTCACCGAGGCGCGCACGGTGATGACGTCGCCGATGTGGATGGGGCGCAGGAAAGTCAGATGATCGACACAGACGGTCACCACCGGCTGGCGCGCGTGGCGGATCGCCGCGGCATAGGCCGCCTGATCGACCAGGCCCATCACCGTGCCCCCGTAGACAAAGCCGTAATGATTGCTGTCGCGCGGCAGGGCGACCACCGAGATCACCGACCGCGACGCCTCCACCGTTTTCGCGTCCATCGCCTCACCGATCCGCAAGACTGTCCGCGTCCCGGCCCACGCGGCAGGATATTCGCGTCTTGCGATGAAATGCAACTTGGTCATCCGTCGTCGCGTAGGTATTATAACACCTGCGCCCACCTTACGGTTATAATGTGATGACTGCGGGTCGCTGCGGCTCGCGCGGGAGGATTGTCATGCAACGGGCTTTTTGCTGTCTGATCGCCGTCGCCTTGTTGTGCGGCCTGTGCAGCCCACCCGTCCTTGCGACGGAGGCGGACGAACAGCGTCAGGTTGTCACCCAGTTCCTGCACCACTATTTCCGCCAGGAAATCTCGGCGACTAAGCGCTATCTGCCGACGGATGAAGCGGAGATGTTCTCGCCCTACCCCTTCAAATCCCCGCCCACGCTGAAGGCGGTCAAAGTCGATAGCGACCAGGCGCTGGTGGAATTCACCGGGGTGGTGGCCGACAACAAAC
>CAIMEK010000105.1 GCA_903839965.1 uncultured Acetobacteraceae bacterium
ATGTAGGTGATAGGCTTGTCCATGACCCGTCTCCTATGCATGAGGCTCGGCACCGGCCATCCGGCGCAACCCTCGAAAACCTGCATACTGCGAGACGGGTTACCCTCAGTCGCCCCGGTCTCAGGCGAACATGTGGTCTAGGCGACCGATATTCCCCGATAAAGTTCGTCGAGGGCAGCGATGACTTCCGTGGAGGCTGCGTTCAACTTTTCAGCCTCGTCGAACGCGCCCGCGAGATCCCCCTTGGCGAGGCTGTCCAGCGCCTGTCTGCCATGGCGATGCACCCGCTCGTGCGGTTCCTCGATGCGGTGGAATGCGGGAAGCGAACGGACGTTGTCATCCGTGATCGCATCGTACCATTTGCCCAAACGGCACCCGTGGTGATCCGACAGGTCGCCGGCCCGGGCCTGGCCATGGCCGATGAGCGTCGCAAAGATCTGCCTCTTGAAGCTGGCATGGTCGGATTTGGCGACCTGCACGAGCGTCGCGGAATCGGGATCATGGACGATGCCATCAAGCTCTTTCTTGATGGCTGCGCCCGATCCTTCGATGATGCGGCTGAACACATCGAGGTTTTTCATGACGTGTTCCGCCATGGGGGCGGCAAGGGCGATATTGCTTACCACTTCATTGGTGATTTTGGCCTGGTCCTCCACCGTCGAAGAAACCGTGAGCATCATGTCCGCGACGGAGTCCATGCGTGTGCCGACGGACCCGATGCCATCTTCGACCAGCCTGATCGCCTGCGCGCCCTGCGAAACGCGGGAGGAACCATCGGCCATCGAGGCCAGCATGTCGCTCATGCCCTGCTGGAGCGAGGTAATGCGCCGTCGGATATCGTCGGTTGCATCCGACGTCTGCCTGGCCAGCGTCTTCACTTCGCTTGCGACGACGGCGAACCCCTTGCCCGCCTCGCCGGCCCGTGCTGCCTCGATCGTGGCGTTCAGGGCCAGCAGCTTGGTTTGGCTGGCAATCTGCTCGATGGTCCGCAGGATGTTGGCGATTTGCTCAGAAGCCTTGTCGAGAACTTGCACCTTGTCGGTCAAAGCCGTGAATGCCGATGAAATGCCGTCCATGGTCGCAATCGCCTGTTTGACGGCGCCTACGCTGTTGTTCAGATCCTGTTTCACATTCTGCGAATCCTGCGAAACGATCCCGGCGGAGCGGGAGATTTCGCTGATCGAAGCCGACATTTCTTCCGATGCCGCGGCCATGGATTGGTTTCGCTGTTCCAGATCCCGCATGTCGCGTATCATTTCCAGAATCGCGAGCACGGGCGCGGTCTGCTCGACCCAGATGCGGACGAGGCTTTCCAACCGGCTCGTCTCACCGCTCTGCAGCGCTTTCGCCACCGGCCTGAGAGCCTGGCTGATGGCATCCGAGCCTTCAAGGACGGGCTGGTAGTTCCGCGAAGCCAGCCGGCTGATAGCCGACGTGAGGGCCTCTGAGTCAACCGTGTTGCCGACGGTTTGCATACGGCTGTCGTGGGGTGCTTCGCGCCGCGAAAACATCGTTCCCTCGCTCATCTGCCTATTGTCTCAAATTGCCGATAACTCTTTAAGGAATGGTGTCATGCCGGCGCCGGCCGGCATGGATCGCGTGCGGCGCAATGACCGGCTACACTGACGGGCCGTGACAGGGAGCGACGCGCCATGAACAGCACCATCCGCATCGGCGACATCACCATCCATCGCATCGTCGAGAAGCAGTATGGCTTCGCCCCCGCGCGCGAGTTCCTGCCCACGCTGACCGCGGAGGTCCTGGAGGAAAACCGGGCCTGGCTCGGCGCGGCGCTCGATGCGGCCGACCGCCTGGTGCTGTGTTTCCAGAGCTACGTCGTCCGCACGCCGCATCACACGGTGCTGGTCGACAGCTGCATCGGCAACGACAAGGAGCGTCCGACGCGGCTGGGCTGGCACCGCAAGACCGACACCGCCTTCATCGACGGCCTGGCCGCGGTCGGCCTCGGCGTCGAGGATATCGACATCGTCATGTGCACCCATCTGCACGGCGACCATGTCGGCTGGAACACGCGGCTGGAGAACGGGCGGTGGGTGCCCACTTTCCCGCGCGCGCGCTACCTGTTCTCGGCCCGCGAGCTCGACTACTGGAGCGGCGAGCACACGCGCTCCCCGCTGGTGGCCATGGAAGACAGCGTGCTGCCCATCGTCGCCGCCCGGCGTGCCGACCTGATCACCAGCGACCACGCGCTCAACGACCATGTGCGCCTGCTGCCCACGCCGGGCCACACGCCGGACCATTTCGCCGTGCGCCTCGGGCACGGGCGCGACGACGCGGTCATTACCGGCGACCTCCTCCACTCGCCGTTGCAGGCGCGCATTCCGGAGCTTTCCATGGGTTCGGACTTCAATCCCGCGCTGGCCGCCCTGACCCGCCGGTCGTTCCTGGAGCGCTACTGCGACACCCCCACGCTATGCTGCACGGCGCACTTCCCCGCCCCCTCGGTCGGCCACCTCAAGCGCTGGGGCAACGGTTTCCGTTGCGAGGCAACGGCCTAGCGGCCCGGCATTGCGTCCGCGGCCCCCCCCTCCTAGCGTCGGCGGCCCGCGCACCGCAAAGAGGTCCGACCGCATGGCCAGCCTGTTCACGCCCGCCACCTTCCGCTCCGTCACCGTCCGCAACCGCATCGTCATCTCGCCGATGTGCCAGTACAGCGCCGTCGACGGCCTGGGCGACGACTGGCACATCCAGCATCTGGGCGCCCGCGCGGTCGGCGGCGCCGGCATCGTGTTCACCGAGGCGACGCATGTTTCGCCGGTCGGGCGCATCACCGCGGCCTGCCTCGGGCTGTGGAACCCCGCGCACCAGCACCTGCTGTCGCGCGTGGCCGCGCTGGTCACCCGGTGCGGCGCCGTGCCGGGGGTGCAGATGGCGCATGCCGGGCGCAAGGCCAGCAGCCAGCGTCCGTGGGACGGCGGCAAGGGCGTGCCGGTCAGCGCGGGCGGCTGGACGCCGCTCGGCCCCAGCCCGATCGCCTTCGGCGAGAGCCACACCGTGCCGGAGCAGCTGACCCAGGCCGGCATCGCCGAAATCGCCGGCCAGTTCGCCGCCTCGGCCCGCATGGCCCGCGCGGCCGGGTTCAAGGTGATCGAGCTGCACGGGGCGCACGGCTACCTGGTGCATTCCTTCCTGTCGCCGATCTCCAACCACCGCACCGACGCCTATGGCGGCGACCTCGCCGGCCGTTCGCGCCTGCTGTTCGAGCTGGTCGAGGCGGTCCGCAGCGAATGGCCGGACGAGCTGCCGCTGTTCGTGCGGCTGTCCTCGGTGGACTGGATGGCGGGCGGGCTGACCATCGACGACACGGTCGAGCTGGCCACGCGCCTGAAGGCAACCGGCAAGGTGGACCTGATCGACTGCTCGTCGGGCGGCATCGCGCTGTCCGGCCCGAGGATCCCCTCGCTGCATCCGGGCTACCAGGTGCCGTTCGCCGACGCGGTGCGCCGGCGCGCGGGCATCGCCACCGGCGCGGTGGGGCTGGTCGG
>CAIMEK010000106.1 GCA_903839965.1 uncultured Acetobacteraceae bacterium
GCACGACGGCGAAAGCAGGCCGTAAACTACCCCTTTCGGGGCTTATTTTAGTGCCTATGGGGCGCTGCCCTGGACCCGCAAAGGGCCGGGAGGCCCTTTGAACCCGTTATTTTTGTTGATTGTGCCAACGATTTGTTTTGGAAATGCTGTATTGTTTGATGGCTGCTGGCGCAGCCGAGAAAGTAATCGATTATCAAGGACGGCAGGGGCTGGTCGCCGTGGTATGCTCCTATGAGCGACGCCCTCCCGGCATAAACTCCCAATAGCCGCAGTGTTCAAACTGCTCATCAACCTCCCCGGTCGGGCTTGCTTCCCGCAAAGTACGGCGTCGTTCCCTGCATTCTTTCTGCTTTCGTTGCGCCCCGCGGAAATCTAGTGAGTAGCGGAAGTCCTGCGACAGAGTGACGGATATCAGGCACTTTGCGCCGTAGACGTAGTCAAATCTGACGGACACGCCAGTGTGCTCCGATACCCTGCCTAAATAGAAATAAGGCCTTGCCCCATCAGTCGCTATCGCGGCTCGCTCAGCGAGCGGAAAAATATCGTGAAGCCGATCCTCAGTAATGCAAGAAAAACTTGGAACATTGTCAAACTTGATTGTTATTTCCATCTCAGTATTTATAAACTTCCATCCGGGATAACACATTCTGTTATGCAATACTGAATAGCTTAATATGAGTTTTCCAGTCTGTCTGACAGTTCCCACGAGCATGTTAGGCACAACGATAACTTGGCCTTCCGGACGCGTCTGGAACCAGAATTCACTCGAAGGCACGTAACTCGTGGATTCCGACTCATTGACCTCGGGCGTTTCCGCGCCAATACATGTTGAACCGTGAAGAGTTATCGGATTGGATGGGGTCAGATGAACGTCGAGGAGGCGCCCCACCGTTCTCGGGTCCTCCAGACGTCCTTCATCAGCCAAGGCCTGGATATCGCGGATGAACCGCACGTCTGGTCGACTCGGCGGAGGAAGTGAGCAGCCGGACAAAGCTCCCGCAAGCGCGAATCCAACCCCGACGAAGCCCAATCTGTTCCTCTTCACTTCGCGCGCAGACTTTCGCACGTCAGCGCCTTTGATCAGCCACTGCCGATGAGGATGCCTGTCGCAAACACCAAAACACCACCGAAGCCGACCTGCATGGCGGCCGAGACGGGTGGGGTGTCCATGTATTTCCACCTTATCCATGTGATGATCGCCAGTTCGGCGATCACCACCGCCACGGCGACGCCGAAGGCGATGCGGAAGTTGGCGATCAGGAACGGGAGTGTGTGGCCGATGCCGCCCAGGGTGGTCATCACCCCGCAGACGATGCCACGGAGCAATGGGGCGCCGCGGCCGGTCAGGCTGCCGTTATCCGAGAGGGCTTCGGCGAAGCCCATGGAGATGCCGGCGCCGATCGAGGCGGCCATGCCGACCAGGAAGGCGTCCCATGAATTGCCGGTGGCGAAGGCGGCAGCGAACACCGGGGCAAGGGTGGAGACCGAGCCGTCCATCAGCCCGGCCAGCCCGGGCTGGATGAAGCGCAGCACCAGCATGCGTTTTGCAGATTCCGCCTCTTCCGCACGGGCGTTCTCGGTCAGGTTCTCCTTCATGATCCGCTCGGCGGCGTGTTCGTGCTTCACCTCGGCGGCGGCCAGGTCGCCGAGCAGTTTGCGGATCGAGGCGTCGGTCGAACGGCTGGCCGAGCGCTGGTAGAACTGCGCGGCGTCGTATTCCATTTCCTCGGCCTGGCGGCGCACCGCATTGAGGTTGAGCGGCTGCAGTTGCCAGATCGGCTTGCGCTGCACGAAGCCGCGCACGTGTTCGCGCTTGATCAGCGGAATGTGCTCGCCGAATTTCTGCTGATAGAGGTCGATCAGCCAGCGGCGGTGCTCGTCCTCTTCGCCCGCCATGTCGGTGAACACCTGGGCGCTGGCCGGGTAGTCGGCGTGCAGCCCATCGGCGAAGTCGAGGTAGATGCGGCGGTCCTCCTCCTCGCTGGAGATCGCCAGCGCAAGGATTTCGCGTTCGCTCAGTTCGTCGAAGTTGCGCATGCGTCCTCGCCCCCGGATGCTTGTGGGGGCATCTAACGGAACGATCGAGTCAGGGCAAGAAAGCCGCCCGGTCAGTGCCGGAAGTGGCGCATGCCGGTCAGCACCATGGCCATGCCGGCCGCGTCGGCCGCGGCGATCACCTCGGCGTCGCGCAGCGAGCCGCCGGGCTGGATCACCGCCGTCGCCCCCGCCTTCGCGGTGATCTCCAGCCCGTCGGCGAACGGGAAGAAGGCGTCCGAGGCCACCACGCTGCCTTCGGTCAGCCGGCCCGCCAGGCCCGCGGCTTTGGCGATCTCGTCGCTCTTCCACGCCCCGATGCGGGCCGAGTCCACCCGGCTCATCTGCCCGGCCCCGATGCCCACCGTTGCGCCGCCCCTGGCGTAGACGATGGCGTTCGACTTGACGTGCTTGCACACCCTGAAGGCGAACAGCAGGTCCTCGAGTTCGGCATCCGTGGGCGAGCGTTTGGTCACCACCTTGAGCCTGTCGCGCGCGGGCTGGCCGGCGTCGCGCGACTGCGCCAGGAAGCCGCCGGCAACACTGCGGAAAGTGAGGCCGGGCGCGGTCGCATCGGGCACGCCGCCGGTGAGCAGTAGGCGCAGGCTCTTCTTCTTGCGCTCCAGCGCCGCCAGCGCGCCCGCGGTCGCGTCCGGGGCGATGATGACCTCGGTGAAGATCGCCGCGATGGCCGCCGCCGTAGCTTCGTCGAGCGTGCGGTTGACCGCCACGATGCCGCCGAAGGCCGACACCGGGTCGCAACGCAGCGCCGCCTCCCACGCCTCGACGAGGCAGGATGCACTGGCCACGCCGCACGGGTTGGCGTGCTTCATGATCACCACGGTGGGTGGTGCGAAGTCGGCGACGCATTCGAAGGCGGCGTCGGTGTCGTTGAGGTTGTTGTAGGAGAGTTCCTTGCCCTGCACCTGCCGCGCGGTGGCCACGCCGGGGCGGCTGCCGCTGACGTAGAAGGCGGCCTGCTGGTGCGGGTTCTCGCCGTAGCGCAGCCCCTGGCGCAGGGTGCCGGATATGGTCAGCCGGGTCGGGAAGGTTTCGTCGCGCTGGGCGGCGAACCAGGCGGCGATGGCGGCGTCGTAGGCGGCAGTGCGGGCGATCGCCTCGCCGGCCAGCCGGCGGCGCAGCGCCAGCGTGGTGCCGCCCTGCCCGGCCAGTTCCGCCAGCACCTCGGCGTATTGCGCCGCCTCGGTCAGCACGGTGACGAATGCGTGGTTCTTGGCGGCTGAGCGGATCATCGCCGGGCCGCCGATGTCGATGTTCTCGACGCATTCCTCGAACGGCGCGCCGCGCGCCACCGTCGCCTCGAAGGGATAGAGGTTGACCGCCACCAGGTCGATCGGGGCGATGCTGTGCTGCTGCATCTGCGCAACGTGTCCGGGCAGGTCGCGCCGGCCGAGGATGCCGCCATGGATCTGCGGCACCAGGGTTTTCACCCGGCCGTCGAGGATTTCCGGAAAGCCGGTGTGTTCGGAAACTTCGGTCACCGCCAGCCCGGCTTCGCGGATGGCCTTCGCCGACCCGCCGGTGGACAGGATCTGCACGCCGCGTTCGGCCAATGCGCGGGCGAAGCCGATCAGTCCCGTCTTGTCGGAGACGGAAATGAGCGCGCGACGAATGGTGACGAGATCGGTCATGGCGGCCTCCGGTCAGCGGGACGGCGCCCGCATAGGCCTAGAGCCCGAGCAAATCCAGTGTGCGGGCGACAACCCTGGCCTCGTCGTAACGGGCCAGCGCGCGCAGGCGCCCGGCCTCGCCCATGCGGGCGCGCAGCACCGAATCGGCGGCCAGCGCGGCCAGCGCCGTCGCCAGGGCCGGCACGTCGCGCGGCGGCACCAGCAGGCCGGTGCGCCCTTCCTCGACCTGTTCGCGCGGGCCGCGCGTGTCGGTGGCGACCACCGCAAGGCCGGTCAGCATGGCCTCGATCACCGACATCGGCAGCCCCTCGAAATGGCTGGGAAGAACAAATAGGTCGGCGGCGGCGAGCAGGGCCGGCACATCCTCCCGATACCCCAACCGGCGCAGCCGCGCGCCGAGGCCGCAGCCGGCGAAATAGGGTTCCAGGTCCTCGCCGTGGTCGGAGTCGAGGCGGTTGCCCACCACCCACAGCTCGGCGTCGACCGCGCGCATGGCGGCCAGCAGTTCGGGGTGGCCCTTGTGGCGCACCAGGCGCGACACGATGATCGCCACCACCCGCTCCTCCGGCACACCGAGTTCGGCGCGGATGCGGCGACGGGCCTCGGGGTCGGGGTGGTAAAGCGCCGGGTCGCGGCCGTTGCCGATGCCCACGGACCGGGCATGGATGTGCAGCCGGCGGGCGTCGGCGGCCTCCTCCTCGGAAACGGTCATGTGCACGTCGGTCAGCCGGCCGCCAAGCCATTCCATGGCGAAGGCGAGACCGCGCCGCCAGGCCGGGCCGGGCTGGTTGAACAGGAAGCCGTGGCAGGTATAGGCGACCTTCGGCACCCCCGCGGCACGGGCGGCCAGGCGGGCCAGGAAGCCGCTGATCGGCATGTGGCCATGCACCAGGTCGGGCCGTTCGCGCGCCAGCAGGTCGCGCAGCGCCCGCCAGGCCCGCCACTGGGCGAGCGGGGAATAGCTGCGCGCCATCGGCACCGTCTCGATGCGGAAGCCCTCCGCGCGCACCGCCGCCAGCAACGGCCCTTCCGCGCAGACGCCGACCACCTCGTGCCCGCGCGCGCGAATGCCGCGCATCAGCGGGAGGAGGAAGTGGCGCAGCGAGAAGTCGACGTTGATGACCTCGAGGACCTTCATCCCCCCGCGCCTATCGCGCGGCGCAGCGGACGGCAAGTGCGCAGTACGGCGGCGCCGACCGCAGCGCGCCGCACCCGTGCGGGATCGTTACGCTGTTGTTTACCCGTCGCCCGCATCATCGCCCCACCCGCAACAAACACCTCCCGGAATCCCTCCGGAATGAAAGCGAAACCGGCATGTTCAACTTCCTCGCCAACCGCCGGATCGGCACCAAGATTGGTGGCGGTTTTGCCATGGTCCTGCTCATCTTCGCGGCCAGTTCCGTGCTGGCTTGGCGCGCGTTCGACCGGGCGGCGGCCGCGGTCGATGGTTATGCCGCCCTGGTGGCCGACTCGGCCATCTACCGCGATATCGACGTGGCGGTGGCGCAGTATCGCGGCCATGTTCGCGAATATGCCTTCTCGGACGACGAAGACGTCGTGGCGTCGGCAACCAAGGATAGCGAGACGCTGCGAGGGCTGATCGCCAGCGGCCTCACGCGGGTCACGAACCCGGAACGGCATCGCCTGCTGGAGGACATGGCGAAACAGGCGGAGGCCTATACCGCCGCCTTTGCGCGCCTGCATGCCATGAACCTCGAACAGGGCAAGCTGCAGCGCGAAGTGCTCGACGCGGTCGGCGTGACGATGACCGAGCGGTTCACCATCGTGGCCGCCGAGGCTGTCAATGCCGGCGCGCCCACCACGGCGGCGCTCGCGGTCGAGGGGCGGCGGCAGGTGCTGTTGGCGCGCCTCGGCGTGAACGAGAGGCTGAGCAAGCGTAACGAGAAGGCCGCCCAATCGGCCGAGCAGCAATTCTCCAGCCTCGGGGGGGTGCTGGCGCAGCTCGATGCCGCCACCCGGGAGAACAGCGGGCTGAATGCCTCGGTCAAGGACGTCGCGCGCCAGGTCGAAACCTAAAAAAAGCGTTCCACCGCGCCATGGAACTGGACGCCGAACAGTTGACGATGATGAACGGCGACATGCGCAAGACCGGCCTGGCGCTGGTGGAGAACGCGACCAGGGCGATGCAGGGCAATTTCGCCGAGCAGGCCACGACCGGGCGGGCCGCGCTGGCCTCCACCGACGACGGCAGCCGGCTGGTGATGCTGTTCGGCCTGGCCGGGCTGGCGCTGAGCATGCTGCTGGCCTGGCTGATCGGCCGCGGCATCGCCGGGCCGGTGGTGCGCATGTGCGCGGCGATGCGCGCTCTGGCCGCCGGCGACAAGGCGGTCGCCATTCCCGGCGTCGGCCGCCGCGACGAGATCGGCCAGATGGCCGACACCGTGCAGGTGTTCAGGGACCACATGGTCGAAACCGAGCGGCTGCGCGACGAGCACGAGCGGAACAAGGCGGCGGCCGAGAACGAGCGCAAGCAGGGCATGCTGCGCCTCGCCGACACGTTCGAGGCTGGCATCAGGGGCATCGTCAATTCGGTTGCCGCCCAGGCCAGCCAGATGCAGTCCTCGGCGCAGGCGATGACCCAGACCGCGGAACTGGGCACGCAGCAGGCGACGTCGGTGGCGGCCGCGGTCGAGCAGGCGTCCGCCAGCGTGCAGACGGTCGCCAGTTCGGCCGAGGAGCTATCGTCCTCGGTGCGCGAGATCGGCCAGCAGATGGACCGCTCCTCGAAAATCGCCGGCCAGGCCGTGCTCGAGGCGGATCAGACCAACGGCACAGTCGAGGGCCTCAACAAGACGGCGCAGCGCATCGGCGTAGTGGTGCAGCTGATCGAGACGATCGCGGCGCAGACCAATCTGCTGGCGCTCAACGCCACCATCGAGGCGGCGCGTGCCGGCGATGCCGGCAAGGGTTTCGCCGTGGTTGCCAGCGAGGTGAAGTCGCTCGCCAACCAGACCGCCAAGGCGACCAGCGACATCAAGGCGCAGATCGACGAGATCCAGGAGGCGACGACGCAGACCGTGCAGGCGATTCGCCGCATCGGCGGCACCATTCGCCAGATGAGCGAAATCTCCACCGTGATCGCCTCGGCGGTCGAGCAGCAGGGCGCGGCCACACAGGAGATCGCCACGAATGTAATGCAGGCTGCGCAGGGCACCAACGAGATCGCCAGCAACATCGGCGGCGTCAGCCAAGCCGCCACCGACACCGGCGCCGCGGCGGCGCAGGTGCTGTCGGGCGCGAAGGAATTGTCCACGCAGTCCGAACGGCTGCGCCACGACGTGGACAGCTTCCTGGCAACCGTCCGGGCCGCTTAACGCAGAAGCTCCCCCTTCCCTTGAGCGCTTGCGTGCCGAAAGCGCTCAAGGGAAGGGGAAAGAATGGCCTACCCCACCTTCGTAATCGCCCATTTCACCGCTTGCGGGCCGTCCTGGTAGCCGCTGAGCACCACCTGCTCGCCGCGCCGTGGTTCCACCCCGCCCAGGTAGACACTCTCCTCCAGCGTCAGCCGCGCGCCGTCCGCCCGCAGCCGCCAGCCGCTGCCGCTGGGCAGGCGCAGCAACACCGCCTCGCCGTCCTGCTGCAGCGATGCATCCACGCTTGGATGCAGATGGAAGCGCACCACATAGGGCTGCGGCGTCGCCGCCTCCACCGCGTCCTCGCCGCGGATGTCCTCGCCGCTTTCGGCCACGTAGAGCCGGCGCCGATGAATGGCGCCGAACGGCTTGCGGTAGCCGTCGTGGCTGGCCTCCAGCCAGTGCGCCCCGGCCGCCTCCTGGCGCTGCGCCTCGACCCGCTCCGGCCGCCGCCCCAACCCGTCCGGCTTCAGCTCCGACGAATTGGTGTCGGCGATCACCAGGGTGGAATGCGCGGCGGTGGCGCGGCTGGCGTCGTGCCACTCGCCGCCAGCCGCCGGCGCCGCGCCGCAATTGACGATCATGCGGTCGCGCCCGACCGACAATTCGAAACTCAATGTGCCGGCATGCGCGAACCGGTCGATCTTCGCCGCCGCCGGCGCGCCGCAATCGACGATCACCACGGAGCGGCCGGCCTGCAGGCGCTGGAATCCGCCCTCGGGCAGCACCGACAAGGCGCGTCCGCTGCGCCCGGCCTGGGCCAGCACCAGCTCGACCAGCGACGAGCTCTCCTCCTTGCTGCCGTTGAACAACGCCAGCCCGCCGTCGCCGTGGCGCAGGCTGCGCAGCGCCGGCCCCATCCGCTCGATCGCGCTGGCCAGCGCCTGCGGCGGCTGCGCCTGCGCGGCCTGCAGCAGGGCGCGGATTTCGGTGAGGTCCTGCAGCGCCGTCATCATCTGCGCTGGGCTGCGCTCGGAATGGCAGCCGTCCGGCAGCACCTGGCGCGCCAGTTCCTGCGGCAGCACGCGCAGCGCTCGGGTAAGGAACGCCGCATGGTCGGGCAGCGCCACCGCCGCCGCGATCAGCCCCTTCAGCGCGGTCAGCGCCCGCTCGTCGAGCTCCTCGGTGGGCAACGACGCCGACAGCCCGCGCGCGTCGGCAACCAGGCGTCCCATCAACTTCTGGCGGAACCCGTCATCGGCCGAGGCGGCAAAGAAATCGTAGTGCCCGAGCCAGGCGGTGATGCGCGCCCCCGTCACGTCGGGCCGGTCGGCGATCGCATCGAGTTCGGCGGCGGTGATCCAGTCCGCCACCAGCGCACGGGCGCGCATGCGGGCGGCGTCGGTGCCCAGCGCGCGCAGGTCGCGCAGCCAGCCGAAGCCGTGCGCCGCCGCGCGCAGCACTGCTGTCGGGGCGGTATCGGCGAAACTCCCCGCACGCAACGCCATGCTGGCGCCGCCCAGCGACAGCATGCCCTTCAACAACTCGGCCCCGCGCGCCGGATCGCCGGGCCAGGGGTCGCGCACCGGCAGCGCCGGCGCGTCCGGCACGCGCGTCATGCGCAGGCTTGGCAGCCTTGCCATGCGCCGGCGCACACCGCGTATCCAGCCGTTCATCATCGCTGCACTCCGCGCGGCCGCGCCAGGCCGCGCGCCTCTCCATGGCATTTCTAGACAGGCGACTCCGCTGCACACAAGGCAAGGCTCAAGGTCGTTTCAATCTGCGCGAATCAGGCGCGCGACGAAGAACCCGTCCAGACCGCCGCGATCCGGCCACAGCGCCGGGGTGGTGCGCAGCGCACCCTCCGCGGTGATCGCTCCGGCCAGTCCCGGCACCTCCTCCGGGCGCACCGGATCGCGCCGCAACCCCAGGCGCTGCACCGCCGCGGCGATGCGCTGCGGTCCCTCCTCGGGCTGCAGCGAGCACACCGCGTAAACCAGCCGCCCGCCCGGCCGCAGCATGGCGCAGGCGGCCTCCAGCAGGCGGTCCTGCTCGGCGGCGAGCATCGCGATGTCGCGCGGGCGCTTGAGGTGGGGCACGTCCGGGTGGCGGCGAATGATGCCGGTGGCGCTGCATGGCGCATCCAGCAGCACCGCATCGAGCGGAGCGGCCGGGCGCCACGTGGCGGCGTCGCCGCCGATCAGCTCGGCCGACAGCCGCAGCCGGGCCAGGTTGTCGCGCAGCCGCTGCAGCCGCGCCGGCTCGCGCTCCAGCGCCGTCACCTCTGCCCCGGCGGTGGCGAGCTGCGCCGTCTTGCCGCCCGGCGCGGCGCACAGGTCAGCGACCCGCTCGCCGGAATGCGCCGCCAGCAGGCGCGCCGGCAGCGCCGCCGCGGCGTCCTGCACCCAGAACGCGCCTTCGGCGTAGCCGGCCAGTTCGGCCACCCGCGTGCCCGGCGGATAGCGCCACGACCCGGTCGGCAATGCCTCGCCGCCCGCGGGCGGGTCGGTGCCCGGCCGCAGCGAAAGGTCGAGCGGCGCCTCGTGCTGGTGCGCCTCGGCGATCGCCCGCGCCTCGCTGCCCCAGGCGGCCCACAGCCAGGCCGGGGTGTCCAGCCGCGGACCGTCCAGGCCCTCCAGCGCCGAGGGGCCGGCCTCGGCCACCCGGCGCAGCACCGCGTTCACCAGGCCGGCAAACGGCGCCAGCCCGCGCGCGCGCGCCAGCGCCACCGCGGTCGCCACCGCGGCATGCGCCGGCGTGTCCAGCAGCAGCAAACCGGCCGCGCCGAGCCGCAGCACGTGGCGCACCGGATCGGGCGGCGCCTTGTGCAGCAGCGGCTCCAGCACGGCGTCCAGCGTGCCCAGCCGGCGCAGCGCCCCGGCCGCCAGCCGATGGGCGGCGGCGCGGTCGCGCGGCTGCAGCGCCGGCAACGCATCCAGCGCCGCCTCCAGCGGGCGGTGGCGGTCGAGCACGGCGCCGAGCAGGTCGAACGCGGCTTCGCGGGTAGGATCGGTGGTCCCCGCCGCGCCGCGCCGTCCCGCCGACGCGGACTTGCGCGCGCGGATCAAGCGGCCGGTTTCTTCGGCAGCTCGATCCCGGCCAGCGCTTCCCACACCCGGATGACGAAGGCGTCGTCGCGCCCGCCATGGCCGGCGGCCGAGGCGGCGAGGAACAACTGGTGCGCCGCCGCGGCGAGCGGCAGCGGGAAGGTCAGCGACCGCGCCTGGTCGAGCACGATGCCGAGATCCTTGACGAAGATGTTCACCGCCGACAGCGGGGTGTCGTCGCCGGCCAGGATGTGCGCCACCCGGTTCTGGAACATCCACGAATTGCCGGCCGAGGTGGTGATGACGTCGTACAGCGCCTGCGGGTCGGCCCCGGCGCGAATGCCCAGCGCCATCGCTTCCGCCGCCGCCGCGATATGCACGCCGGCAAGCAGCTGGTTGACCATCTTCACCGTGCTGCCGACGCCGACCGCATCGCCGAGCTGCCAGATCTTGCCGCCGATCGCGTCCAGCACCGGCCTGGCCCGCTCGAACGCCGCGGCACTGCCGGAGCCCATCACCGTCATGGTGCCGGCGCGGGCCGCCGCGAAGCCGCCGGAAACCGGGGCGTCGAGCACCAGCAGGCCGCGCGCCTCCAGCCGTGCGGCGAGCGAGCGCGTCACCGCCGGGGCCATGGTCACGCTGAGCAGCACCACCGCGCCGGCCGGCAGGCGCTCGATGCAGCCATCCGCGCCGAACAGCACGTCCTCGACCTGCGCGGCGTTGACCACCAGCAGCACCACCCCCTCCAGGTCCGCCGGCAGGTCGGCGGCCCGACCGACCGCGTGGCCGCCGGCCGCCTCCAGTTCGGCACGCGCCGCTTCGCGCAGATCGCACCCCCAGGTCTCATGGCCTGCCTTGGCCAGGCTCAGGGCCGCGCCCATCCCCATGGTCCCAAGCCCGATCACCGCTGCCTTCATGACTCACGCCCTCCCGCGTTGCCGGGCCCCGCCCGGAGTCGGAAGGGGCCGCGCGGCCCTAACGAGACGGCAGCCGGCGCGCCATGTCCAGGTGTTGCTGCAAAGTCGGCAGCGTTTGCGCCGCCCCGTTTCGCCAGGGCCGGTCAGGCCAGGTCGCGAAACCGCTCCACCGCCGCCACCAGGGCTCGCCGCACGCCGGGCTCCAGCGCGGAATGCCCGGCATCGGGCACCAGGGTCAGCCGCGCCGACGGCCAGGCGGCGGCGAGCTCAAAGGCGGTGTGGGCCGGGCAGATCATGTCGTAGCGGCCCTGCACGATCTCCGCCCGCACATGGGCGATGCGGTCCATGCGCGCCAGCAGCCCACCCGGCGGCAGGAACAGGTCATGGGCGAAATAATGCGCCTCGATGCGCGCCAGCCCCAGCGCGGTGCGGTCCGCCGCGAAGCTGGCCACGGTGTCGGGGCTGGGCAGCAGGGTGCTGCACGAACCCTCGTAGACCGACCAGGCGCGCGCCGCCGGCCCGTGCACAGCCGGGTCCAGGTCGGTCAGCCGGCGCAGGTAGGCGCCCAGCACATCGGCGCGCTCGGGTTCGCCCAGGTGGCCGACAAAGGCGGCGTGGGCGTCCGGGAAAAACGCCGCCAGCCCATACAGAAACCACTCCACTTCCTCGCGCCGGCCCAGGAACACGCCGCGCAGCACGCAGCCCGTCACATGCGCCGGGAATTGCTGCGCGTAGGCCAGCGCCAACGTCGAGCCCCAGGAGCCGCCGAACAGCAGCCAGCGCTCGATGCCCAGGTACCGGCGCAGCCCCTCGATGTCTTCGACCAGGTGGCCGGTGGTATTGGCTTCCAGGCGGCCCAGCGGACGCGACCGGCCGGCGCCGCGCTGGTCGAAGAGGATGATGCGCCAGAACCCGGGGTCGAAGAACCGGCGGTGCACCGCGCCCGCCCCGGCGCCGGGCCCGCCATGCAGGAACAGCACGGGCGGGCCATGCGGATTGCCGGCCTGCTCCCAGTACATCACATGCCCGCCCGAGAGGGGCAGGAATCCGGTCTCGAACGGCCCGATCTCGGGAAACAGGTCGCCGCGCGGCATCCGCCCACTATAAGGCGGCCGGGAATGGCGAAACAACCGCGCGCAAGCCGGGGAGAGGGCGCATGACGGGAACGTTGGAGCGGCTGTGGATCGTGCTCGGGGCGGTGGCGGGGCTCACCGGCGTCGGCGTCGCCGCGCTCGCCGCCCACGGGCTGTCCGGGCTCGACCCGGCGGCGCTGCGCATGGTCGACAGCGGGGTGCAGATCCAGGGCTGGCATGCCCCGGTGCTGGTGCTGTGCGGCGTGTGGGCGCACCGCGGCGGGCTGTTCGCGCAGCTCGCGGGCGCCGCCTTCGCCCTCGGCACGGCGGCGTTCTGCGCCGGGGTGTATGCGCGGGCTCTGGGCGGCGTGTCGCTCGGGCTGGTCGCGCCGACCGGCGGCGTGCTGTTGATGCTGGGCTGGGCGTTGCTGGCGGTGTCGGGGCTGCGCGCGCGCTGAAGAATGTTCCTATTTTGTTCTTGACCGGCCGGGCGCATTCGCCCACCTTGTGGCGGACGGCCCAACCACGTGATGCGCCACTCAGGATGGCGAACGAATCGGGAACATAAACATGCGAGAGGATCTCTCCGCGCCGGAGTTCCACGCGGCAATGACCGATCCGGAGGTGGATTCGGCGGCGCGGCACGCGCTCGCCATCCCGCCGCTGCCCACGTCCACGGCCTCGCGCGTGCGCCGCGGGCGCGGCGCCACGGTGAACCCGACCGGCCGGTTCGAGCGCCACCAAGCCAGCGAATTCGACGACGGCTGGAACACGCTCGCCGGCGAAATTGCCGAATTGCCGCCGCTGCCGACCACGCTGACCCGCGACGCCTCGCGTACCGTCATCGCCTGGAATCAGTCGCCCGATATCGGTTTCGACCGCGCGGTGAACCCCTACCGGGGCTGCGAGCACGGCTGCGTCTACTGCTACGCGCGCCCGTCGCACGCTTACCTCGGCTATTCGCCGGGGCTCGATTTCGAAACCAGGCTGTTGTTCAAGCCCGACGTCGCGGAACTGCTGGAGAAGGAGCTGCGCAAGCCCGGCTACGTTGCCCGCACGCTGGCGCTCGGCTCCAACACCGACCCCTACCAGCCCGTCGAGCGCACTCTGAAGCTCACCCGGTCGGTGCTGGAAGTGCTCGACCGGTTCAACCATCCGGTCAGCATTGTCACCAAGTCCGCCGGCGTGCTGCGTGACCTCGACATCCTGCTGTCGATGGCCGGGCGCAACCTGGTGCGCGTGCACCTGTCCGTCACCACGCTGGATGCCGCCCTGGCGCGGGTGATGGAGCCGCGCGCCGCCACGCCGGCGCGCCGGCTGGCCGCGGTGGAGGCGCTGTCGCGCGCCGGCGTGCCCACGGCGGTGCTGGCGGCGCCGATGATCCCGGGGCTGAACGATGCCGAAATGGAGCGCATCCTCGAGGCTGCCGCGAAAGCGGGCGCCCGCACCGCCGGCTATATCCTGCTGCGCCTGCCGCACGAGCTGAAGACCATCTTCATCAACTGGCTGCACGAGCATTTCCCCGACCGGGCCTCGCACGTGCTCCAGTTGATTCGCGAAACCCGGGCCGGCGCCTTGAACCAATCGAAATTCGGCCAGCGCTTCAGCGGCACCGGGGTGTACGCCGACCTGCTGGCGCGTCGCTTCGCCCGGGCGGCGAAGCAGTGGGGCCTGCTGGAGTGCGACGGGCTCAACGCCAGCCGGTTCACGGTGCCGGCGGGAACACGGGCGGGATCGGCGCAGCTTTCGTTGTTCTGAGCACGGCAACCCAAAGTTGTCGTCAAGTCAACAGTCGAATTCAGGTCGGAAAATTACCATGACATTACCAAGGTATCATCCAGATTAACATCGTTTCATCGCCGCACCAGGCGAACGTCCATATGCGAAACCTATAATGTTCTCCCATGCCGGTGCCATCCAGGTTCCGGCGGCTGCGTCGCAAACCAGTCTCCCCCCGAGATCCAGCAGGAGGACTCATGACCAATCAGTCGCATTCCC
>CAIMEK010000107.1 GCA_903839965.1 uncultured Acetobacteraceae bacterium
CCCACTCGCGCAGCTTGCGGGCCACCAGCGCGGCGGTGCGCTGCTCCTCGAAGCCGAGTTCGGGATGGGCGTGGATGTCGTGGCGGATGGCCGTCAGTTCGGCGTGGAAGGGACGGACGTCGTCGGCGCTGGGCATGGCGGTTTCCTTCGGCGGATGGGCGGATATATCAGGGCGGCCGGTGGTTGTCCTGCCCCGGCGGCTGGCGATGGCGGGCAGGCATGCCTATCTCTCATGCATGGGCCGGCGAGTTCGCACCCCGTCGGGCCGATGCGGCTCAGCGGACCGGCCGTGCAGGGGGCCGAGTGCTGATGGCGGCGGCACGCAACGCAACAAGGGGAAGTGAATGAACGCGCGCGTCATCCAGGTCGATCCGTTCGACCTCGTCGTGTTCGGCGCCACCGGCGACCTGGCCCAGCGCAAGCTGCTGCCGGCGCTCTACCATCGCGATGACGCGGGGCAGATACCGGAGGATGCCCGGATTCTCGGGGTGTCGCGGCGGCGGCTGTCCGACGAGGATTTCCGCGCCTCGGCCCGCAAGGCGGTGAGCGGCGAGGGCGGCGATGTCGAAATCACCACGCTCAACCGCTTCCTGGCCCGGCTGCACTACATTGCGGCCGATGCCGGCGCCGATGCGGGCTGGCCGGAGGTGGCCACGTGGCTGCAGGAGCGGCCGGGACGGGTGCGGGTGTTCTACCTCGCCACCGCGCCGGAACTGTTCGGGCCGATCTGCAACCGGCTCGGCACGGCCGGCCTGTCGGAAAACGGCGCCCGCGTGGTGGTGGAAAAGCCGATCGGCAAAAGCCTGGCTTCGGCACGCGACGTGAACGACGCGGTGGGAGCGCATTTCAGCGAGGACCGGGTGTACCGGATCGACCATTACCTGGGCAAGGAGACGGTGCAGAACCTGATGGCGCTGCGCTTCGCCAACTCGCTGTTCGAGCCGCTGTGGCGGGCGGCGCAGATCGACCACGTGCAGATCACCGTTTCGGAGACGCTGGGGGTGGAGGGCCGGGCCGGCTACTACGACACCGCCGGGGCGTTGCGCGACATGGTGCAGAACCACATGCTGCAACTGCTTTGCCTGGTGGCGATGGAGCCGCCGGCCTCGCTGGCGGCGGACGCGGTGCGCGACGAGAAACTGAAGGTGCTGAAATCGCTGCTGCCGATCACCGACGGCAATATCGGCGAACGGACGGTGCGCGGGCAATACCGGGCCGGCGCTTCGCAGGGTGGGCCGGTGCCGGGCTACCTGGAGGAACTCGGCAACGAGAGCAGCCACACGGAAACCTTCGTGGCGCTGAAGACGGAGATTGCCAACTGGCGCTGGGCGGGGGTGCCGTTCTACCTGCGCACCGGCAAGCGCCTGCCGAACCGGGTGTCGGAAATCGTGGCGCAGTTCCGGCCGGTGCCGTTCTCGGTGTTCGACACGAGCGCCGGGCCGATCGAGGCCGACCGGCTGGTGATAAGGCTGCAGCCCGACGAGGGGGTGAAACTGTGGCTGATGATCAAGGACCCGGGCCCGGGCGGGATGCGGCTGCGCCATGTGCCGCTGGACATGAGCTTTGCCCGGGCGTTTCAGGTGCGCAACCCGGACGCCTATGAGCGGCTGCTGACGGACGTGATCCGCGGCAACCAGACGCTGTTCATGCGGCGCGACGAGGTGGAGGCGGCGTGGACGTGGATCGACCCGATTTTGCAGGCCTGGACGGCGAGTCCGGACCGGCCGAAGGCGTATACGTCGGGCACCTGGGGACCGTCGGCGGCGATCGCGCTGATCGAGCGGGATGGGCGGAGCTGGTACGAGGCGCCGGAATAGCGGGCGTTCGCCGCGCGTTTGTTCCGATTATCGAAATTGAAACATTATCGGCGTGGCTGGGCGTGGCGGCTCAAGCGGGTTTTCTGACGGCCAGGAAGGGCACGACGATCGAGGGCCGGCGCTCGCGCAGCCAGGCCGGGGCGTTCGGGGGCGGTTGCGGTTCCGGCGGGGGCGTGAGGGGAAGCGCTTCGGCGGCCGGTGGGCAGGCGGGCGGCGCGCAGGCGGGCGGGTCGGCGGCCGGAAGCTCGGCCGCGGGCGGCGCGGGACGCTGCCG
>CAIMEK010000108.1 GCA_903839965.1 uncultured Acetobacteraceae bacterium
AGAAATTCGCCCTCCTCATCCTGTGCGCAGCCGTCGTGGGAGCAATCTCCCCGCTCATACTCACCTCACCAACCGCCAGCTTCCACCACCGCCTGGCTAACCCAGCACGACGGCGAAAGCAGGCCGTAAACTACCCCTTTTGGGGCTTATTTTAGTGCCTATGGGGTTATGCCCCGGCGACCCATAGCCGAGCCAAGTTGCTGATTACATTCACAAAATCGGCAACTGGCTGGGGTCCTGATCGGCGGCGATCGGGACCCCAGCCCAGCGATATTCCTTTTGTGACAGCAAAGGCTTACAGTGATCTGGGATGGGGTCCCGCTGCCGGGCCGATTCACACCAAAGGCGCTGTCGCGCCGTCCTGACGGCCATGTGGCCGTGGTGAACGCGGTCTCTCAGTCCAGCAACCAGGGTGCCGCGGCGGCCTGGGCGATCTGACGCACCTGATTGAGCAGTCCGGGACCGACAGGAATCCCCTCCACCATGCGTCGCTCGGCATTCTTCCACTGCGGGTCGCCCGCTACCATCACCGGTTGGGCGGGATCGGTCGGCGTTGCCGCACGCAGTTCGCCGCAGAACGTCGCCACGTCGGCCTCGAACTCGCCCGGATCACGGAACAGGGTGGGATCGATCGCCATGAAGAAGTGTCCGATATCCAGGCCTTGCGGCTTCTTGGTGTGCATCGGGTCGGTGATCAGCGTCGAACCCGACAGGCACGACGTCAGGATATTGACCATCCCCGACAGGCCATACCCCTTGTAGCTTGAATTCTCCGGCGAGCCACCCAGCGAGGTCAGGAACCCGCCCTTTTCGCTTGCCACCAGCGGGTCATTGCTGGGGCGGCCTTCGCTGTCCAATACCCAGCCGTCCGGTGCCGGCAACCCCTCATTCGCCTTGTTGCGGATGCGGCCCGCGGCCACCGTCGTGGTCGCCATATCCAGCAGGAACGGCACCCCATCGGCGCTGGGCGCGCCGAACGAAAACGGATCGGTGCCAAACTTCGCCTGCTTGCCGAAGGTCGGCGCGACCTGCCGGTTGGACGCGGAGGTGCAGGCCATGCCGATCAGCCCGGCCTTCGCCGCCATCAGCGTGTAAAAACCAGCCGCCGCGAAATGCGCGGAATTGTTCACCACGGCGATCGCCATCCCGGATTTCTTCGCCTTCTCGATGACCAGACCCATGGCGAAATAGGACGGCACATGGCCGAGGCCGCCGCCGGCATCCACCACCGCGGAGAGCGGCGTTTCCCGCACGATGCGGTGGTGGGCATCCATCTTGATCCGGCCGGCACGGCGGAGCTTGTCGTAGCCGGGGATCATCGACATGCCATGGCTGTCCACGCCGTGCAGGTCGGCCCAGGACAGGATCACCGATGTCGTTTCAGCGTTCTCTTCCGGCATGCCCCAGGCAAGCAGGATCGCCTTGATCTGGGCACGATGGATTGCGTAGGGCGCAGGCATGTTCAATTCCTTCGAGTTGTCTGGGACAACGTTGGACCTGCCCCCGCCTCTAATCCATGGGCTACGCAACTTTTCGGGCTGGTTGAGCCTGATCGATGAAGGCCGGGGGGTCAAGTTGGCCAGGGCCGAGTGGGGTCGCTCCTCGTTGCAGTGCCTCCTCCATACTTTAGTTCGAGCGCGCGCGTCGGCCAGCGACAGGAACCAGGACGCGTGCAAACATTCCGCCCGCAGGCGGCCATTGAACGCCTCGATGTGGCCGTCGTCCGTCGGATTGCCGGGGCGGGAGAAGGCGATCCCCACGCCGTTCAGATACGCCCACTGGTCCAGCATCCGCCTGCCGAACTCGAGCCCGTAGCACATCAGGAAGGTGGCTGGTCGTAGTTGAGCGGCGCGCAGAGCCCTCTGCGCAGCGCAGCGCGCCGCTCCGGCGGTCAAGGCCGGAACAGCAGGTTTCCAGAGTCACGGTATTCCAAACCCTGCTCCGCAGACCAACCGGCGATGACCACACGTCAGCTTACGCCGCACTCGGGAATCCTCGTAGCCGTGACGCCTGGCGCGACAACGTCTTTGTTGGGCGGCGCTGGAAGTCGGCGAAGTATGAGGAGGTCTATCTCCGGCCCCATGACACCGTCTCCGATGCCCGCGCCTCGATCGGCCGTTGCCTTTGCTTTGACAATTCCAGAAGGCCCCACTCAAGTCTTGACCGGAAGACGCCGGACCAAGCCTGCTGCACCGGGCTGCCGCAAATCGCGGCAGCCCGAACAGGACAGGCGCTCCACGCATCGGAACCGAAACACGATGCGGGCAATCCGAGCCGCCTCACTCAAGCAGGCCCTGGCCCGGCGCCGCCTTCCCCTCAGGCTACGCCTGCCGTGACGCGCGGAATGTGTGCGCCATGCCAGCTCAGAGATCGGCGACGAGGTCGGGAGACGGCTTGGCCTGCCCGCGTTCCACCCGCTTCACCAGTTCGTTCAGTCGTGCATGCAGCGTGGCGTCCACCCCGACTTCCACCCCGCGATCCGCCACCAGACCGTTGATGAAGTCCGTTTCCGTCCGGCGCCCCTTGCGGATGTCCTGCCCCATCGAGGGGCGCTGGTTGTCATCGCGCGTGGTGCAGAGCTGAAGGATTTGCGCCGTGAGCGCTGCCAGCGCTTCCTTGTCGCCCTCGCCGGCGCGCGCCAGCGTGTCGATGTCGTGTCCGGCATACTCCAGCGATAGGCCCATCGCCTGGCCGACCCGGACGGCCTGGCTGCCCAGGCGTATGCTGAGCCAGCGCGTCATCTCGTTGGTGTCGCGCTCGTTTCCGCTTTGTCCGGTGACCGCCGAAACCCCGTTGCGCATGGCGTTGATGATCAGCTTCGACCAGCGCACGCCCCACAGGTTGGTGATGGCGACAGCCGGCTCGGCGTGATCTAGCAGCGACCGCACCAGTTCCAGGCGCCCGGTGATGCGGCCGTGCACCTCGCCCACCTTCAGGCCGACGCGCTGGCGATTGCCGACCGGGGTGGTGCGGAGAACCAGGCCGGGGGCCATCAATTCCCCGCCGATGCCGCCCACGGCACACCCCATCACGCGACCCCAGCCGACGATCGCCGCTATCCGCTCCTCGTTGATGCCGTTCTGCACCGACACGAACACGCCGTCCGGCGCCATGTAGGGCAGCATCAACTGGGTTGCCCATTCGGTGTCGTAGGCTTTCACGCTGATGAGGGCGATGTCGATCGGCTCCTCGCGGATCAGTTGCGGCACGTCGCTGATGTGCAGGGCGCGCACCGGCACGCGGAACGAGGCGCTGGATTCCACGCAGTCGATGGCCAGCCCGTCGCGCCGCATGGCCTGCACGTGCTCGGCCCAGCCGTCGACGAAGGTAACATCCTCGCCGACACGCACCATGTTGGCTCCGATGGAGCCGCCGATAGCGCCCGCTCCGACGACAACGATTCGCTTGCCCACTGTCATTTCTCCCATTGGTCACTCAGCTTACCTCGGATTGCCCGGATGGATGAAGGCGCCGGCACGAGCAACCCCGCGCACCTAGCAGTCGGTTGCCCGCGGTACAGTTGGATTGCCGGCTTGCTCCACCCGCGGTTTCTTTCGCGGCAATTCTGTCCACAGCGCAAGGATCCAGAAGACCCCGAAATGATAAGCAGTTTTGCCAACGCGCACAAACCCCGCCGCCCGGAAAAAGCAACGCCTGCGCCAGCGTCAGGAAACCCAACGGGTGATCCTTTCAAAACATTGATATAATGCGCGATTCCAACTGGATTTCCGGCAAATCCGCGGTTGCCGCGCGGCACGTCTGCGCACCGGTGGGGCCCGCCGACAGCGCCGCCGCGCAGCCACCGCTTCCTTTACCCGTCTGCAATAATAGGCCATAGTGTAAGCTTGGCGGTCTCAAAGCGCCGACGAAGTCAATAACAACGGCAGGGAGCAAGTGAAGTGTCTACATCCGTGTCGGAGCAGACGGCCATGGAGAGCGCCGTCCGCCATCTTGCCACCACGTACAGCCCGCAAGGCAACTACATCGGCTGGTTGATGCTGGCCTCCATCTTCGTGGAGGCCTGGGACTTCTATTCGATCGCTTTCGTATTGATTTTCGTACGCGAGCAGTTCAATCCACCCGTTCTCATGCTCGGGCTTACGGCTGCTGGCATTCAGGCCGGCGTGGTCGTCGGCGCCCTGCTGGGCGGCTGGCTGACCGACAAGCTCGGGCGCCGGCTGATGTTCCTGACCAGCATATTCCTGTTCATCATATTGGCGGCGGCGCAGTCGTTCGTGACGAGCGTCGAGCAACTGCTGTTGGTCCGGTTCATCCTTGGCATACCGCTCGGGGCCGATATCACCACGGGTTATACTTACATCATGGAATACATGCCCAAAGGCCGGCGCGAGATCATGGGCAATCGCTGGCAGGTCATGTTTGCCGCCGGCCAGGGGGGGTGCGCCCTGGTGGTGGCGGCGTTTCTGATCTTCGGCATGTCGCACGAGTGGATCTGGCGGATAACCCTGGGCCTTGGGGCGGTGCCCGCCCTGATCATCCTCATCATGCGAAAGGACCTGCCGGAGACGGCGATATGGCTGATCCGCCAGGGTCGCTTCCGCGAAGGCAAGGCGGTCGCGCTGCGGATGTACAACGACGCCCTGGATATGCTGCCGGATGCGGATATTGTCGTGCAGAAGCCGCCCGTGTCCGAATTCCTCGCCGACCTGAAGAAGGATCCGATCAAGTGGCGCGCCACCATCTATAGCTGGATCGCCTTCTTCTGCTGTGCCGCCGAGTTTTCGACCTTCGGCTTCTACATTCCCGTGATATTCATGATGGTGGGCGTGTCGTCGCTCATCGGCACGAGCCTTACGACCGGATTGATCTGGATCGTCGCCGGGATCGCCGGTTGGGTGGGGCCGGCCATTACGCCGAAACTCGGCCATCGTGGCATCGGCATCGCCGGGTTCTCGACTGTCATCGTCGGCCTGTCGCTTGCGGCCACGGCGCTTTATACCCAGCATCCGTATATCCTGCCGTTTGCCGCGGCGATCATGATGTGGGGCCATACCTGGGCGGTGACCAATCCGCTGACCATCGCCACGGTCGTTTCGAGAGCCCGCTATCGCGGCATGGCGGGCGGCTTCGCTTACATCTTCAACAAGATACCCTTGTTCCTGGGGATCTTCCTGTTCCCGTCGCTGTACGCCGCGATCGGCCAGGCCAACGCCACGGTGTTCGTGATCACCTTCCCGGTGATCGGGTTGCTGGCGGCGATCTTCATTTTCCGGGAGGTGTACGGTTACCAGACCGACTGACCTGGAACCCCGGGGGCCAGGGGGCGGTGCCCTCTGGTCTTGCCCGCGTTGTCGGGCGGGTGCGAAGCCGACCGGTTGGTCGCAGAAACCGGAACGACAACGCGGCACGAATCACCGGCCTGCGAAACGACGAAGGGCATCGGGATCGCTCCCGGGGCCCTTGCCTTGTCGGCTCCTGCAGCAGCAGGCTATTTCGAGCCGTCGGCAGGCGGCGGGGCCAGGTTGAGGCCGAGCTTCCCCAGGATGTCGTGCGCCAGGCGCCGGCTGCGGAAGCGCCATCCCTCCGCGCCCTTGACGAGCTCATCGATGTAGCATCCGGCGACGATCGGCTCGGGACCGTTGCCCTCGCCGACGAACACCAGGTAGCTGGCGCGCGAAGTCGCGGTGTTGCCGGCCACGCGGATCCGGTCGTTCATCACGTAGTGCTTGCGTACGATCCCGGAGTCCCGCGGCGGGATATTGTGCGCGAGCAAGGCGCTGATCTCGGCGTGGCCGCGCGCCTGGCTGTAGGTCGCCAACCATTCGCCGTCCTCGGTGAACAGCGCCGCCACGCCGGCGTAGTCGCCGTCATCCATGCGAAAGCAGTACTCGCTGAACAGCTCCCGAATGGCTTCCTTGTCCTCGAGTAGTCCGGACATGCCTGTGACTCCCTTCGCGTGTTGAGCGGGCTGTCAGGACAGCACCGCTTCCGTGCGGCGCGCGATCAGCGCCATGTCGATTTCCACGCCCAGGCCCGGGCCGGTCGGCGCGTGCAGCAGCCCATCGGCGTCGATCGCCAGCGGATGCACCAGACCGTAGGAGTGCACCGGGTCGGGATACAGCATTTCGAAATATTCGCAGTTGCGGATTGCCATGGCCACATGCAGGCCGGCGATGTCGCTGAGCGAATTGCCGCTGTAGTGGATTTCGTAGCGCATGCCGAACGCCTCGGCGAGGTGCGCCGTCTTGATCATGGTGGTGATGCCGCCTTTGCAGGGAATGTCGCCGCGCAGGAAATCCGTGGCATGCTGGGTGATCCAGATCGGGTAGGTGTCCAGCCCCCCGGCGGGAAACTCGGTCGCCATGATGGGGATGTCGAGTTTCTGGCACAGCTGGGCGTAGTTGTGGATGTCCTGGTCGCCGAGCGGATCCTCGAACCACAGGTAGCCCAGCCGCTCCAGTGCGCGGCCGATCAGCATCGCATCCTGGTAGGTGTAGCTCCAGGCGCCGTCGAGCATCAGCGGGAAGCCGTCGCCCAGCGTCGCGCGCACCTCCTCGGCAATGGCGATGTCGAGCGCTGGGCGTTTCGGCGGGTGGATCTTGAAGCCACGGAAGCCGCGCTCCTTGATTTGCCGGGCCTGCTCGAGATAGGGCGCCTTTTCCTGCATGAACTGCGAGCACCCATAGGCGGGAATGCTGCTGCGATAGCTGCCCAGCAGTTGGTGGATCGGCAGGCCGGCGATCTTGCCCGCCAGGTCCCACAGGGCCACGTCCACCGCGCCCACGGTCCGGTAGCCGGCCATGCGCGTCAACCGGCGCATTTCCTGATGCAGCCGCTCGTGCTGCAGCGGGTCCTGGCCCAGCAGCATCGGCTTGAGCAGCCGCATCAATTGCGGGCCGTCCATCGAGGCCGGGTTGTCGAGAGCGCCGAGAAAGGCGAGGCCCTCGAGGCCGGAATCGGTGATGAGGCGCAGCAGGCCGAGATTGCCTTCCGGCCCGCCCCGGGGCGGCGGCGGCGCCGTGAACAGCGTGAGGGTAACGTCGGTGATCTTCATGGCTTTTCCTTGCATCGCCGCAATCACTGCAGCGGCGAAAATCCGACGGGCAGATAGACTTCCGATGACATGGCCGGGGTGAGCGTGTGCGGCGCGCTGCTCGGCGGCCACACGTGTTCGCGCAACGCGCGCGCCCGGATCGCCATGCGCTCCTCCCAACTCGGGTACACCCAGATATGGGTGAAGCGGGGTGCGCCATCCAGCGCGTACATCGCGATGACGAGCGGCGAAAGCTTGGTGCGGAGCGGCAACATCTTCGACCACGCGGCCAGAGTCTCCGGCAGGCCGCCGACCTTCAGGACATAGGAGCGGAACTCGTAGACCGGGCCGAACGCGCCGGCGCTGACGGGCGGCCGATCCGGGAAGGGCGCGTAGCTTTCCATCGACAGCCCGGCCAGGCTCTCGCCGCAGCCGAATGGGTTGGCGCTCTCCAGGGCGCGGCGGCGTTCCGCGGTCAGGTCCTCGAGGCCATCGAATTCGCGCAGCGCGAGAATCCGGTTCTGCGGGCCGAACTCGGAAATCCAGGCGCCCGTGAGTCTGCCGCGCGCCGCGCCGTCCGCGACCCAGGCGCCGACCGCCGGAACAACGGACAAAATCTTGCCTACCACGGTGGTCAGGGTCGCGAGTTCATACAGCATGCTGGCTCCGGTTTGCTGAAAGCGCCGCACCGCACCCGGCACAGGGCTGCGGGAAAGCGCCATGAGGATTGTTGCACTGCCCGATGCTGCCGGAAAGGCCGGTACGGCAATTTACGCTTGTATCAGCCGGGGCGGTGATGCCGCCCCGGCCGGGCCGCGGGTCAGACAGGGCGCATGTTCCAGGAATACGGCGCGATGCCCTGCAGGAACGTACGGCGTTGCATGGGATCCCCCCTCGAAGCTGGTTCGCTCAGATTGCGTAGAATTGCCGGGCGGTTTCCGCGAACATCTGCTGCTTCTCGGAGAGCGAGAAATTCCGTGCCGCCGACATCAGAACGTCCCACGTCTCCTTGTAGGTATAGGTTTCGCGGCTGACCGGGAAGTTGCTTTCGAACATGCACCGCCGCACGCCGAAGATCTCCACGCAGGTCTCCACCAGCGGGCGCACCCGCTCGGCGAAGATTGCCAGGTGCTCGGGCCCCTTCGGCATGTCCGGCGTCAGCGCGAAGACCGGCATGGAAAATGCACCGACCTTGAGGAACACGTTCGGCTCGGCGGCCAGCTCGGTCAGGCTGCGCCGCCACGCGGCGATCGATTCCTCGCGCCGGCCGGCAAACGACCCCATGCCGACCAGCCCGCCCGCGTGGTTGATCACCACGGGCGTTTCCGGCGCCATCCGCACCAGCTTCAACAGCTGCGGAAGCTGCGGATGGTACTGCCACGCGTCGAAGCGCAGGCCGAATTCCTTCAGGCAGGCGAAGCCCTGCTGGAACTTGGGGTCCAGCATGATGTCTTTCGGGGCCTGGATCTTCACTTCCGGTTCGTGCGAAGTGATGTAGCGGATGCCGCGGATGCGCTCGCCGCCGGCGGCGCACAGCTTCTCCAGTACGCCCTTCACCCGCTCGCCCAGCGCCAGGTCCGCGTAGCCGATGATCGCCGAGCAGATCCTGGTCGGTCCCAGCACGCCGCTTTCGCCCAGCGCACCGCAACCGTTGGCGAACTCCATCTCGCCCACCGGCCGGAACTCCTCCGGCCCACGCGGGTGGTACATCGACGTGCACTCGATGAACACGGTGGCCTGCACGTCGTAGCCGGACGCCTCTATGTCGCCGTACAGCTCATCGCACAGGAAGCGCTCCTTGCCGTGCACCCACAGATGATGGTGCGGGTCGACGATGGGGATTTTCTGGCCGTTCATCAGCGTTTCCTCGCGTGCCCGCATTCAGCGGCATGCAGGCATGTGGTTGTCCGGGGCGGACTCAGAGCGGCAGCTTCGTCGCCTGGCGCACCAGCAGGCGCCACGTGTCGCCTTCCTTGACCCACACCAGCGTCTCGCGCAGGCGCATCGTGAAGGGCGCACCGTGGGCGGTGTCCACCATGTCGATCATGCCGCGGGTAACCGCGACCTCTCCGAACACCCGGCAACGCCGCTCCACCGTGGTGATCGCACCATGCTTGTGCACGCCGTGGCGCTGGCCGGCGAGTTGCTCCGCCTTGTTCTCGGCGATGCTCGTCGAGTGGATGTAGGTCACGTCATCCGACAGGATGTCCGCGAGGGCATCGGCGTCGGAAGCGGTCAGCGCCGCGTACATCGCCTTTTCCCGGTCGGCGATAATGCTGCTGTCGTTGCTCATGTTCTCATTGTCCTTTCTGCGCGGCCGCGGGCCTGCCGACCCGCCGGCGCGCCGGTTGCGCTCAACTCACGTCCAGTTGCACTGGCACGCGGGGGTGCCGCTCAGGCGAAGGCGATGGTGCACGGGCTGGCGGTGCTGACGACCCGCCGCAGCAGCAGGCGCCCCTTCGTCGGCTCGATGTCGAAGACGACGATGGTATCGCCTTGCTCGTTGGCGACCAGCAGGCAGTCGCCTTTCGGCGTGAGTGTCATGAAGCGCGGCTCGCGCCCCTGCGACGGCGTCCATCCGACCACGCTCAACTGATCCGCGGACTCGTCGAACTTGAACTGTGTCACCGTGTCCTGCCCGCGGTTCGACACGTAGACCCAGCGGCCGCAGGGGGTCACCACGATTTCCGCCGCGGTGCTGACGCCGAAGAAGGAGGGCTCCAGCGCGGGCACCACATGCAGCGGGGTCAGTGTGCCGGTCTCGGCGTTCCAGCGGCAGGTGGCGACGGTCGAGTCGAGCTCGTTCACCACGAAGGCGCGCGGCAGACTGGGGTGGAAGACGAGATGGCGTGGCCCCGCGCCCGGCCGCATCACCGCACAGCCCGCCACCGTGAGCTTCGGCTGCTGCGGATCGAGCGCGAGCACGTGCACCCGGTCGAGCCCCTTGTCGGGCACCAGAAGGAATCGCCCCGAAGGATCGATAACCGTGTGGTGCGGATGCGACATCGTCTGCTCGCCACGATGCGGCCCGATCGGTCCCGGCAGCGCCAGGCATTGCACCACGTCCTCCAGCCCGCCATCCGGCCGGATCGGCAGCACGCCGACCGAACCGCCGGCGTAGTTGGCGACGCACACGAAACGGTGCGCGGGATCCAACGCGATGGCCACGCCGTTCCGCCCGCCCGCGGCGGCCTGACCGAGCGGGCGGAGCCGTCCGTTCAACGGCTCGATCTGGTAGGCGCTCACATACTCCGCATCGCCATGCGCGACATAAAGAACTTCGCGGACCGGGTCGGTTATGAGATAGGAGGGATTGACCAGATCGCCGACGTGATCGACCACGTCCCATGCCAGGGAGCGTGGGTCGATGCGGTAGACATCGATGCCCTTGCCGCGCGCCTTGCGCTCCGGCGTCGTGAAGCTGCCGACGATGACCAGTCCCCTGCTCCCCGCCGTCTTCTCCGCTGGCGCCGCCGCTGTCCGGTTCATCTCCATGTTTCGACCGCCCATCGCAGTGTCTCCGACTTTGCTCTTTTGGCCATCCCAGGTCCGACCGCCGCGCCTCGCCTGATCAGAGCGGCAGCGCGGTCGCCTGCCGAAGGAAAAGCCGCCAGTCCGACTTCTCCTGCTTCCACACCATCACCTGTTGCAGCCGCAGCGTGCGCACCGGCGCGCCCGGCGGCATCGCCGTCAGGTCGATGACGCCGATGGTGACCGCGGCATCGCCGAACATTCTGGTATTGCCGCTCAGCCGCGTGATCGGGCCGTGCCGGTAGCGTCCCTCGCGCACGCCGGCCAGGTATTCCGCCTTGGTGTCGACCACACCGGTCGAATGTCCAAAGGTTGTCAGGTCATCCGAGATGATCTCATCCAGGGCGCCGACGTCGGAAGCGGTGAGCGCCGCATAGAATGCCTCTTCGCGCCGCACGACGCTGTCGATCTGATGCGTATCCGTTGCCATGGTCCTGACCCTGTTTCCTCGCGCAACCGAACTCCTCGGCGTCGTCGATGCCGCCTGCGAGTCCATCACGCCACCTTCCGGCACATGCTTGCGTCGCGTCCGGACCGGCCGGCGCGCTTACCTGCATTGCCACGATCCCGAAAGGGATCGGCGCCAACTCATTTCAGCCTGAAGTCTATCCGGTGCGGACCGATGCAGAAGCCCCCGGGAATGATATACTGCTTTGCAGGCTTTCAGGCACAGTGTCCCCGCCGGGGAACAACCGGAAACGTGCCGGGGTCGTGCCCCGCGCGGTGGTGCTGGAGGCCACTGACCGGCCGGGAGAATGGTATGGCGAATGCTGACTGGAGCGGGCAAAGCGATTCGTATCGTCGATCCCAACCTGTTTGAGGTTTAGCTCCAGCCAAATTGGGGATTTCGGTCGTCCCTGCTCTGAGCCGGTCTGGCGCGGGTCAGACTCAAGTTGGACAGTGCCTTGTAACCGGGGCAAACCCCCGGGCAAGCAAGTGCAGCATACGCCCGCCTTCGGAACGGTCGTCGCAGAAATCCGCCATTTCTTGACCGGAAAAGCCGGAATGAACCGCGTTCGTTCCGTGTTCACCCGGGGTTGGACGGAACGGCTTCGCCGGGAGCGTGTGGGAGCCTCGGTGACCTGACTGGGAGCAGGGGATTCCGCTCTACCCTTTCGCCAACCGCCGCTCCCAGGCCTGCGCCAGCAGCGTCATCGGGAACAGCAGCAGGAAATAGATCACCGCCACCATCGTATAGGTCTCCAGCGGCCGATAGGTGTCGGCGGTGATCAACTGGCCCTGGTACAGCAGATCGGGCACCGCGATGGTGGACACCAGCGAGGTGTTCTTCAGTTGGATGATCGACTGGTTCATGAACGGCGGCACCATCCGCCGCACGGCCTGCGGCAGCACCACCAGACGCATCATCAGCGACCAGCGCATCCCCAGCGCCCGCGCCGCATCCCACTGCCCACGCTCGATGGAAACGATGCCACCCCGGAATATCTCGGCATAGAAGGCGGCGGTGTAAAGCGACAGCACCGCCACCGCCGCCACCGTGGCCGGGATCTGCACGCCCATCAGCACCGGCAGCGCGTAGTAGAACCACACGATCTGCACCAGCAGCGGCGTGCAGCGGAACACTTCCGTCAGCGCCACCAGCGGCGCGTTCACCAGCCGCGACCGCGACAGCCGCGCCAGGCCGATCAACAACCCCACCAGCAGCCCGAGCAGGATGGTGCCGAACGTGTAGGCCAGCGTGATCTCCACGCCGGTCACGAACAGCCTCTCGTACCGCCAGAGAAAGCCGAAGCTCCACTCATACCCCATCGGCTTGCCCTGCGGTGACGGCGATCAGAACGACAGTTCGGACGGAATATCCTCGGCGCGCGCGCCCGATTTCAGCATGCCCTGGACCATCCATTCGCGGATCTGCCCGGTGCCTCGGTTCATGTCGAGCCAGGCGGCCACCACCTCGCGGAAGCGGGTGTCGGGTTCGCGCCGCACGCCCATGTTGCTGGGCAGCGCCACCATGGGATTGGCCAGGATGCGATAGGTGCCGAGCCCCGAGTTCTTGGCCAGCGCCGTGATGCCCAGCAGCGCCGCCAGGATATCCACGTCCGCCCGGCCGGCCTGCAGCGCGAGAATGGCGTCATCGCGGTTCTTGAACGCACTGATGGTGGATTTAGGCGCGAACCGACGGGCCGAAACCTCGTTCAGCGAGCCGAGATCGACCGCCACCCTCACCTCGGGCTTGTTGATGTCGTCCCAGGTCACCGGGTTGAACCCCTTGCGGGCCACGCAGCCGAACGGGTGGATGATCATCGGCGGGGTGAAGCCGATCGACAGCGCGCGCTGCGGCGTCGGGTTCAGGGCGAAGGCAAGATCCACCTTGTTGGTCTGCAGGTCGAGCACCGAATTGCCGTAGGTGCTCTCGACGAGTTCCAGCTTGGCGTCCCACACGGTGGCGATGCTCTTCGCCATGTCGATCGCCGCGCCGCTCCATTCGCCGGAGACGATGTCCTTGAAGAAATACGGTGCCTCGCCCGCCAGGGCGGCAATGCGTAGCACCTTGGTGCGGGTGACGCGGTCGATCGTGCTCTCGACCCCCTCCGCGCGGGCGCTGCCGATGAAGAAGCTGGCCGGTGCGGCCAATGCCGCCGCCCCGGCGATTCTTCGCGAAATCCCACTCGTCATCCCTGCCCTCCCTTTCACATTCCCAGATAGACCCGGCGCACGTCGGCATCGGCGGCGATCCGCCGGGCCGGGCCGGACATCACCACGCGCCCGGTTTGCAGCACATACGCCCGGTCGGCAATCTCCAATGCTTCGGCCAGGCGCTGTTCGACAAGCAATACAGTCACGCCGAGGGCGCGGATGCGCGCCACCGCGGCCAGGATGTCGTCCACCAGCCTGGGCATGATGCCCTGGCTGGGCTCGTCCAGCATGAGCAGGCGCGGCTGCGTCATCAGCGCGCGGCCGATCGCCAGCATCTGCTGCTCGCCGCCCGAGAGCGTTTCCGCCCGCTGCGCCAGCCGCTCCTCCAGCCGCGGGAACAGCGAGAACACCAGCTCCAGCGGCGCGAACCGGCCGGGATCGCCGCGCCGGGCGTAGGCCCCGAGCCGCAGGTTAGCCTCCACCGACAGCCGCGGGAACAGCCGCCGCCCCTCCGGCACCAAGCCGATGCCCAGGCGGGTGATGGCGTGCGCCGGCACCCGCGCCAGGCTCTTTGCCTCGAATTCGATCGTCCCGGTGGTCGCCACCTGCCCCGCGATCGCCTTCAGCAGCGTCGACTTGCCGGCGCCGTTGGCGCCGATCACCGCCACCACCTCGCCCTTGTTCACCTCCAGGCTGACGCCCTGCAGCGCCTTCAATCCGCGGTAGCTGGCCGAGACGTCATGCAGCCGGAGCATATTTGTCCCCAAGATAGGCACGGATCACGTCGGGATCACGCACGATGTCGGCCGGCGCGCCGATGGTCAGCACCCGGCCGAGGTTGAGCACGACCACGCGCGAAACCAGCGGCAGCACCACCTCCATGACGTGCTCGACCATGATGATGGTGATGCCGCGGCGCCGCACTGCGCGCACCAGGGCGACCCCCTCCTGCGCCTCGACCGGCGTCAGGCCGGTCAGCATCTCGTCGAGCAGGATCAGCCGCGGGCCAGTCGCCAGCGCGCGCGCCACCTCCAGCCGGCGCTTCTCGGGCGGGCTCAGCGAAATGGCCGGCCGGTCGGCCCGCGAGGCCAGGCCGCAGAACGCCAGTGTGTCGGCCGCCACCCCCATGGCGTCGCGCGTGCCGGCGGCGCGCGCGAAGGCGCCCACCATCACGTTCTCCAGCACCGTCATCGAATCGAAGCTGCGCACCACCTGGAAGGTGCGCGCCACCCCGCGCGCGGCGCAGGCCACCGGCCCCAGCCCGGATATCCGCGTCCCGTCCAGCCGGATCTCCCCGGCATCCGGCACCACCTCGCCGGCGATCGCATTGAACAACGAGGTCTTGCCCGCCCCGTTCGGCCCGATCAGCCCGAGGATCTCGCCCTCGGCGACGTCGAAGGAAATGTCAACGTTCGCGGCCACCCCGCCGAACGACTTGGAAACGCCGTCGACCTCAAGCAGCGCGGGCATCGCCGCCTCCGCGCCGGCGGCCGAACAGGCTCACCAGCCCCTGCGGCCGGGCCAGCGCCACCAGCACGATCAGCCCGCCATAGATCATCAGGTCGACGCCGCGGCCGGAGCCACCGAGATAGGAGCGGGTGAGTTCGCTCATCGGGATCAGCACGGCCGCCCCCACCAGCGGCCCCCACAGCGTGCCCACCCCGCCGAGCACGGCGGGCAGCGGAATGAGGATCGAGAGGGTGCCGGCCATCACGCTGTCGGGGTCGATGTAGCCGACATACTGGGCATAGATGGCGCCGCCCATGCCGGTGAAGCACCCGCTGATCGCCGCGGCCGCCATCTTGGAGGGGAACACCCGCACGCCGAGCGAGCGCGCCGCCACCATGTCGTCCTTCACCGCCCGCCAGGCAAACCCCCAGCGCGACCCCTCCAGGAGGAAGGCGGCCAGCCAGGTCGCCGCGGCAAACGCGAGCACCACGTAGTGGTACGGCAACTTGGCCGTGCGGAACTGCAACGCCACCCAGGACTCGCCCTTGAACGGCACGTAGACGCCGGTCGCGCCGCCGATGAAATCCCAGTTCTGGAACAGCAGCCAGCCGATCTCGCCCACCACCACGGTGGCGATGGCGTAGTAGTGCCCGGACAGCAGGAAGCACGGCCAGCCCACCAGCAGCGCCCCCAACCCGCCCAGCGCCCCGCCGGCCAGCATGCCGAAGGCGGGCGGTATGCCGAGACGCACGAACAGCAGCGTGGAGACGTAGGCGCCGAAGCCGAAATACAGCGCGTGGCCGAGGCTGATCTGCCCGCAATAGCCGCCCAGGATGTTCCAGGCCTGCGCCAGCCCGGCGAACAGGATGGTGATGATGATGAGGTTCTGCGTGTAGACATCGCCGATCGGCAGCGGCAGCACCGCCAGGGCCGCCAGCACCACCCCGCCGGCGATCAGCTCGGCGCGGCGGCGGCGCAGGATGGAATTGTCCATCACAGCGTGCCCAGCAGGCCGCGCGGACGGAACAGCACCACGGCGAGATAGATGACGAACATGCCGACCTGCTTGAGCGACGGCTCCAGCATCAGCGCGGTCAGCGCCTCCACCTCGCCGATCAGCAGCCCGGCAACCAGCGCCCCGCCCAGGCTGCCGAACCCGCCGAGCGCCACGGTGACGTAGGCGGTGATGGCGAAGTTCGCGCCGACGTTCGGCGACACGTAATAGAAGGTCGCCAGCATCACCCCGGCGATGCCCACCGCCGCCGACCCGAGCCCCCAGCCCAGGGCAAAAATGCGGTTGCGGTCGATGCCCACCAGCGCCACCGCATCGCGGTCCTCGCGCGTCGCCTCCAGGGCGCGGCCGAACTCGGTGCGGCTGATCAGCAGCAGCCCGGCGAACGCCGCCAGGCACACCAGGCTGGCCGCCACCTGCGGCAGCGGCAGGAACACATCGCCGACCTGCGCGGTGCGGTTGGCCACCAGGCCGGAGGTGATGCTGCGGAACTCGCCGCCGAAAGCGAACTGCGCGGCCCCGCGAATGAAGATCGCCAGCCCGAAGGTGACGAAGATCTGCACCATGCCGCGGTTGAACGGCACCGACAACGCGCGGGCGATCAACCCGCGGTACAGCGCCATGCCGAGGCCGAACATCAGCAGCACCACGATCGGCAGCAGCAGCAACGGATCGACGCCGGTGAGTTCCCACAGCACGAAGGCAGCGTACATGGCGAGCATCATCAGCTCGCCATGCGCGAAGTTCACCACGTCCATCAGCC
>CAIMEK010000109.1 GCA_903839965.1 uncultured Acetobacteraceae bacterium
ACCGTGCGGCAATGCACGCTGGAAGGCCGCGTGCTGAAAACCCTTGGCACCTCCGGCCAGCACACCGCCTACAGGAGCGGCGTCCCGTTCAACCGCCCCACCGATTCGGCGCTGTCGCCGAAGGGCGAGATCTACGTCTCCGACGGCTACGGCAACGCCTCGGTCCACAAGTTCTCCCGGGACGGCCGCCTGCTGAAGTCCTGGGGCGGCCCCGGCACCGACCCGGGCGAGTTCAACATCGTCCACAACGTCGCCTGCGACGACGACGGCTGGGTCTACGTGAACGACCGCGAGAACCACCGCGTGCAGGTATTCGACGGCGACGGCCGCTACGAGACGCAATTCAACTGCCTGCACCGGCCATGCGCCCTGTTCGTCACGCGCGGCCCCGACCCGCTGATCTGCGTCGGCGAACTCGGTTCGTCGATGCGGGTCAACCGCGCCATGCCGAACCTGGGCGCGCGCATTTCCATCCTCGACCGCACCGGCAAGCGGGTCGGGCGGATCGGCGGCGCGCATGCCGGCCGCGGCCCCAGCGAATTCATCGGGCCGCACGGCCTCACCATCGACAGCCACGGCGACCTTTATGTCGGCGAAGTGTCGTGGACGCAGTGGCCGCAGATGTTCCCCGACCAACCCCTGCCGGCCGACCTGCGCTCCCTGCAGAAGTTCCGCCGCGTCCGCGCGGCCGGGTAGGGGAGCAGGCCCGGCAGCAGGCGCTACCCCGAAAGTGATTCCCCGCGGCCGCGCTTGTGTGCCGCGCGAAACCGCAGCGATGGCATGATCACGGTCGCCGTTTGCCCGTCGCGCGCGGCGTGTCGGAGCACGCCATGCCGTCGGAAGCTTTCCCGCCCACCTCCCCGGCCGGCGCGCGCCTCGCCGCCCCCGTGGTCTCGGTCATCATGCCCGCCTGGAACGCGGCGGCCACGCTGGGCCGCACGCTCGCCTCGCTGGTCGGGCAGAGCATGCCGGCCTGGGAAGCGCTGGTCGTGGACGACGCCTCGACCGACGGCACCTGGGCGGAAATCGAACGCTGGATGGCCGCCGACCCGCGCGTGCGCGGCTTCCGCCTGCCCTGCAACGGCAAGGCCGCGGCGGCGCGCAACCACGCCCTGGCGGCGGCGCGCGGCGCGTGGATCGCCATCGTCGACGCCGACGACTGGATCGCGCCGGACCGACTGGAGGCGCTGACCGGCGCGGCCGAGGCCCGCGGCTGCGACATCATCGCCGACAACCTGCTGCTGTTCGACGCCGCGGCGAACCTGCCGGTGGGCGCCGCGCTGGCGGTCGATGGCGCGGCCTTCCCGCTGGACCTCAACGTCTTCCTGGCGCACTGCATCACCGGCATCTCGCGCTTCGACTACGGCATGCTCAAGCCGCTGGTGCGCCGCGCCTTCCTCGAACGCAGCCGGGTGCGGTACGAGTCGGGCTGCCTCAACGGCCACGACTTCCACTTCATGCTGGACCTGCTGGCCGCCGGGGCCCGCGCCGTGGTGCTGCCCGAGCCGCGCTACGTCTATGTCCAGCCGTACGGCGCGGCGTCGCGGCGGCTCGCCAACGAGGACCGCTCGCACTACCGCTACGACATCATGCGCCGCTACAACGACCTGGCGATCGCGCGCTACGGGCCCACGCTCAATGCCCGCGCGCTGCGTTGCCTGCGCCGTCGCAGCGCCGCCATCGCGCGCTTCGCGGCCTACCTGGCGGCGAAGGACGCGCTCGCCGGGCACGCGCCGGGCCGCGCGTTCGCCACCGTCCTCCGCCGGCCGGGCTGCCTGCTGCCGGCCCTCGCGGCGCTGCTCGTCCGCACCGGCCTCGCGCGCCGGGTCCACCGCCTGCCCGCGACGATGCCCGACATCATGCGCTGGGGGACCGCTCCGGCCCCGTCGCCCGTCCGCGAGATGGCGTAGCGAACCATGTCCTCCATCAGGCGGCAGGTCCGGCAACTCCTGCCCGACGCCCTGCTCGAAATCCGCGCCCATTGCAACGTCCACGGCAGGTTCCCCAACCTCGTCAACCCGGTGCTGTTCAACGACAAGGTGCTGTACCGCCGGCTGTTCGACCGCCGCCCCGTACTGTCGCGCATCGCCGACAAGGCCGCCGTGCGCGGCTTCGTGGAGTCGCGGCTCGGCCCGCGGCTGTTGCCCGAGCTCTACTGCCTCACCGCCAACCCCGCCGCCATTCCGTTCGACGCACTGCCCGACAGCTTCGTCGTCAAGCCGACGCACGGCTCCGGCTGGGTCCGCCTCGTCGCCGACAAATCCCGCCTCGACCGCGCCGCCCTGATCGCCACCTGCCAGGGCTGGCTGAAGCGCAGCTACTACGAAGAAAACCGCGAGTGGATCTACAAAAACATCGAACCGCGGATCCTGGTCGAGGAATTCATCCGCGACGGCGGCGGCGGCGCGCCGACCGACTACAAGTTCTATGTCTTCGACGGCCGCGTGGACCTCGTCCAGGTGCACGCCGACCGTTTCACCGACCACCGGGCCAGGCTGTATACGCCGGCGTGGCAAAAGCTGGATGCGCTGCTGGACCTCGAGGATATTGTTGGCGACCTGCCCCGACCCGCCAACCTCGACGCCATGATCGCGGCGGCCGAGGCGCTTGGCAGCGGCCTGGACTTCATCCGCGCCGATTTCTACGACACCGGCACGCGGGTGGTTTTCGGCGAACTGACGCCCTATCCCAGCGGCGGGCACGAACGTTATCGACCGCAGGAATTCGACCGCTGGCTGGGCGGGCGCTGGAAAATGCAAACCCGTCGCTAGAGCAATGCCAGCTTGAGCGGTCCCGCCTCAGTCCGCCGCGGCGGTCTGTGCCTGGGTGCGCTGGCGCACGGCCTCGCCGAACGCCTCGAAGATGCGGCGCGATATGGCGTCGCGTTCCCAGTCGTATTCCGGGTGCCACTGCACGCCCACCGCCAACCCCGGGGCGGCGACGGCGCGCACCGCCTCGATGGTGCCGTCCGGCGCGAAGGCCTCGGCCACCAGTCCGGGGGCGAGGCGGTCGATGCCCTGGTTGTGCAGCGAGCTGACCGCGATTTCGGTGGCGCCGGCCACCCGGTGCAGCCAGCTGCCCTTGACGATGCGCAGGCTGTGCGCCTTGCCCGTGCGCACGCGCGGATTGGGCTGCATCGGCGTCGAGTGGTCCATGCGGTCCGGCAGGTCCTGCAGGCGCTGGTGCAGGGTGCCGCCCAGGGCGACGTTGAATTCCTGCAGGCCGCGGCACACCGCCAGCAGCGGCACGCCGGCGGCCACCGCCCGGCGGATCAGCGGCAGCGTCACCCCGTCGCGCAGCAGGTCCTCCGGCGTGCCCTCGGCATGCGGCGGCCCCTGGTAGGACTCCGGGCACACGTTGGAGCGGCTGCCGGTGAGCATGATGCCATCCAGCCGGGCCAGCAGGGTGTCGATGTCGGCGCGGCTGCCGTTCGCCGGGATCAGCACCGGCACGCCACCCACCACCAGGTCGGTGGCGCGCACATAGGTGTCCGACGCCGCATGGTTCGGCATGCCGTAAAGGCCGAACAGCTTGGTGCAGCAGGAGATGCCGATCAGCGGTTTCATATCGCGGAACATCTTCGAGGAAAATGTCGAAAAAATGAAGTCATCGCTGCGGGATCGTGGGGTCCGCCCCGTGCAGGGGTCGCAGGTGTGGCCGCCGGGCCACGCGTCAACCACCGCCGCCGGTGTTGCCGGGGCCGCTTTCCGGGGTGAACACGAACAGTTTCTGGTCGAATTTGCCCCCGAGTTCGATGTTGAACAGCGTCACCCGGGTCTCCTGCTGGCGCGCGTCCACCACCGACCATTGCCGCAGCGCCAGGGGATTGTCGGAGAACACCAGCGTGAGGCTGCCGTCGCCCGGCGAGGCGGTGCGCACCATGCTCACCTGGATCTGCCCGGGCAGCCGGGTGACGCCGGTCACCGTCACGTCGCCCGCGAGTCGCAGGTTGTCGCGCAGCAGCAGGCCGAGCGGGGTGGCCTCGACCGGCAGGTTGGTGGTCTGGTTGAGCTGGCTGTCGTGGAAGAAGAACAACCCGTACCCGGCGATCAGCAGCAGCGGGCTGGGCGGGTCGTACTGGAAGCGCATCTTGCCCGGCCGGTCCAGCCAGGCCACGCCCTCGGCGGTGGTCCCGTCCGGCGCCACCTGCAGGAAGCGCGACTTCAGCGTGTGCAGCCCGTTCAGGTAGGTCTCGATGCGCGCGAGATCGGCGCGGTCCGCGGCCGACAGCTCGGGGCCGGCGGCCACGAGCCACGGCGCCAGCAGCGACAGGCCGATGAGGGTGCGACGTTTCATGGGCGCGATGTGGCGCTTGTGGCCCGGGGATTCAAAGCCGCTTCGCACATGCGCCCTATTCCGCTGGCGCCGGGGCTGGGCCGGGGCCGGCCAGCGCCCACAACTCGGGGTTCAGTTCCTCGCGCCGGTCCGGGAAGAACACCGCGCAGAGCAGC
>CAIMEK010000110.1 GCA_903839965.1 uncultured Acetobacteraceae bacterium
GACCTTCTATGTCTTCTCCGCCACCCTTGGCTTTACGTGGCTGGCGACCGTGCCTCCGACGGCTGGGTTGGTTGGCAAATTGTTCGGCGCGAAGTACTTGGCTACCCTGTTCGGCCTAACGTTGCTGACGCATCAGGTCGGCGGGTTTCTCGGCGCTTGGTTGGGCGGTATCGCCGTGGCTCATTCAGGCGATTATGGATGGATGTGGTGGACCGATGCGCTCCTGGCGGCGGCAGCGGCGCTGATCAACCTCCCTATCCGCGAGCAACGGATATCCAGAGCCGATAGTATGGCGAAAATGCCTGCATGATGTTCATTCGGCCATAGCATGTGGACCGACCCCGAAACCGGATCCGGTCCGACTGCAATGCCTTCTTCGGATCTCATGAGGAAGCCGAGATTTGGCTGGAAATGCCAGCAATGGGCCTTGAGCGGCGATGCCCGATTGATTTCATGCAGACGGCAGAGGGAGCCAAGATCGTTGAAGAGTTTCTCGTGCGGCTAGCGCACGGCATTTACACCTAGTCCCTCTGCACAGAGGTTTTGACCGGGTTGCCGGAGTACCTGGCTGCCCGGCCCTACAGCCGGTGGATTGGGGTTCCCCCGATGGACGCCTTTGGGAGGGCAGCGGCGGTTCCACCCGTCGTTGGCGTCGGCCGCTCCGCCCCCAGAAGCGGACACCCAACCGATGCAGCGCGACGCCACCTGGCAGCCAAACGACATCGCGCCGATGCATCCTGAATACCCTTGCGCCGTTGCATCAGTAGGCTTCAAATCCAATCAAGTCTGGCGGCACGGTGTGCTGGTGGTATTTTAAGGCTCTTCTTCACAAACCGCGCGCGCAATTGCCAGTTGATCGCCCGATAGTGCACGTTGGGGAAAACATACTGTCGGCCAACGAACGCGTCACGCCGTCGCCCATTCAGTGGCGCATTGCGCCTGGTTCTTCCAGGGTGACGTCAAAGCGCCCTCCGTGGATGCACCGTTGCCCGAGTTCCCTCGAAAGTGAGAAGTGGGGCGGCAATCTTGAACGTGGCGTGCGCTGCCGGTCCAATACCATCATCGCTGCTTCGGAGGGCGCCCCGTCCGTGGACCAATCCCAGGGCCAGGCCAGCAACGTTCATGGCTGCGGCAACATCGTCGTGCAAATCGTTGGCGACGGCAACGTGGCCAATTTGGTACCGCGTTTGCCCGCGCTCTGGCTAACCACCTACGATTCGCCGCTCTACGCCGAAGTGCAGTCGGTGCCGCCCGGGGCAAGCCACCCGGCCGGCTACACCGCGACCGGGAAGGAAGAAGCCGGGCTGCTCAGTCCTTTCACCCGCGCCTTGACGATGCTGGGGCGCGACCGGGTGGTGCAGGATCTGTTCGCCTGGCTGGAGAGCCCCCGCCCGATCTCCGTTCAGGTGGTCGTCGGCGGCGGTGGCCGGGGAAAGACGCGGCTCGCGCTGGAACTTTGCGCCGCGGCTCGGGCCATGAGTTGGCTCGCGGGCTTTGTCGTGCGGGACGAATTCACGCGCTTCCGGGACCAGCAGGCGCTCGCGACGTGGGGCTGGAACCGGCCCCTGCTTGCGGTCGTGGACTACGCTGCCGCCAAGGCGGAAATGTTGGCAGGTTGGCTTGCGGAGCTGACCCACCATCGCTGCTGGATGGATCCGAGCCACCCCAAACTCCGGCTGCTCCTGCTGGAAAGGCAGGGCAGTCCCGAAGATGCCTGGTGGCGCCTTGCCTTCGGCGAGGGGGGGCCGGCCAGGGATGCGATCCGACGCATGCTGGCGCCGGGAGCGCCGGTCATGCTCGGTCCGCTCAGGGATCCGGTGCAGCGGCAGGCCATCTTCGCCGAGGCCTACCGTCTCGCAAGCGGCACTACTCCGCCGCCGATTGCCGACCTCGACCGGCTGCTGGAGAGGCAGAGCCTCGGTGGTGAGCCGCTGTTTCTCGCCATGGCTGGCCTTTCCGCCGCTCGCATGGGCATCGCGGGCGCTTTGGCGCAGGCGCCGGACGAACTGGCGATCAACCTGGCGGCCCAGGAACTGAGCCGGGTGCGCGCCGTCTGGTCCGGCCGGGGTCTGCCCATCAGCGAAGAGAAGCGCCTCGACCATCACTTGGCCGCAGTCGCCACCTTGTGCGAGGGACTGTCGGAAACCGAGGCGCATCTCGTCATCGCGCGGGAAGCGAAGGCGCTGCACCTGTCGGCCACGCAAGGCACCGAGCCGATCCGCGCCGCCTTGCACGCCGCCCTGCCCGCCGAGGCGGGCGGGATCGCCCCGATCCTGCCCGACATCCTGGGGGAAGCGGCGTTGATCGCGACCTGGGGCACGGGAGAGCAGGGCAAGTTGGCGATCACGCGTGCGGCCGCCGCGCAGCGCAAGGCGGTGACGCGCGTGGTTGTTCGCGCCTGCCAGGACTTCCTGGTGCGCGGACAACGGGCACCTCTTGACTGGTTGCGAATCTTGCGCGCTGGCGCCACCGACGCCAAAACGCTGGTCGCGTTGGCAGATGCCATGCCAGCGAGAACGACCGAACTGCGAGAAGCTGCGGCTGAGATCACCCAGGCTGCGATCGATGCCTTGGCCAGTGCGGCCGGAACCGACAACAACAATGAGCAGGCATCGGCACTGCGGGCGACGGGCCTGAGCAACCTTTCGGCCCGGCTGTCGGATCTCGGTCGCTGCGAAGCGGCGCTGGCAGCGAGCGAGGAGGCGGTGGCGATCGGCCGCAGGTTGGTGGCAACTCGGCCCGGGGCGTTTCTGTCCGATCTGGCGAGCTGGCTGAGCAATCTTTCCAACCACTTGTCCAACCTTGGTCGGCGGGAGGCAGCGTTGGCGGCAAGCGAGGAGGCAGTGGCCATCCGCCGCAGGGCGGCCATTCTGGAACCGGATAAATTCCTGCCTGACCTGGCCAATTCACTGAACGGCATGTCGCTCCGCTTGTCCGGGCTTGGCCGCGGGCAGGCGGCTCTGGCAGCCATCGAAGAGGCCGTCTCGATCTGCCGTGGACTGGCGGCCACCCGGGCAGAGGCTTTCGAGCCCAAGTTGGCCATGTCGCTGACGAATCTCGCCAGCCGCCTGTCCGACCTCGGCCGCCCCGAGGCGGCGCTCGCGGAGATTGACGAAGCGGTGGCGATCTATCGCGGCTTGGCGGCGGCCCAGCCGGACGCGTTCACGCCTGACCTGGCCACGTCGCTGAACAACCTGTCGAACCGTCTTTCCGAACTCGGCCATAGGGAAGAGGCGCTCGCCTCGATTGAGGAGGCGGTCGCGCTCCGCCGCGCGCTGGTGGTGGCGCGGCCCAATGCCTTCGCCTCCGATTGGGCGCGGGAACTGACCAATTTGGCTGACCGCCTCTCCGACCTCGGCCGCGCGGAAGCGGCCCTGGCGGCCAGCGAGCAGGCGGTGGCGGCACACCGTGGACTGGAGGTCGCCGACCCCGTCGGCTTCGCTCCGGGACTCGCTCTGTCGTTGCTCAACCTCGCGGACCGCCTCGGCGGCGTTGGCCGCTGGGATGCGGCGCTCCTGGCGGCCGAGGAGGCGTTGGCAGTCTTCCGCAGGCTCTCGGCGGACAATCCCGACGCCTTCCTCCCCGACGTTGCCAAGTCCCTGAACAACGTCGCGACCGCCCTGTCCTCGCTTGGCCACAATGACCGGGCGCTGGCAGCGACCGAGGAGGCGGTCAGGCTGTACCGCTCGCTGGTGGAGCATTGGAGCGCACCCCCGAAGGCCGCCGCACGGGCTGACTGGATTGCGTCCAAACTGGCCGGGTCGCTATACAATCTGGCGCTTCACTTGGTTTCTCTCGACCGTCGCGAAGCCGCTCTCGTGGCGATCGAGCAAGCGGTAGCGATCCGGCGGCGCCTCGCGGCGCCCCTGCCAGATGCTTTCGCACCCGACTTGGCCCGGGCCCTGGGTGTGTGGGGCGACCTCGCCCTGCCGGGGGATGCCGGGAAAGCCGTGGCCTTGTTCGAAGAGGGACTGCGCGTGCTATCGCCGCTGTTCCTGGCGCACCCTCGGGCCCACGTCGCGGTGATGCGGTTTCTTTGCGCCGAATACCTCTCCGCCTGCGCGGCGGCGGGGCGCCGACCGGACGACGACTTGCTTGAACCGCTTGCGGCGCCACGCGGCGACCGCGGACCAGACGAACCACCCCAGGCAGGAGGCGAAGGGCGAATGATCCCCGAAGCACTGGTAGCGGAAGCCGTGAAGGCGGCGATCGGCGCCCTTACGAAGGAGGCAGTCGGCCCGGCATTGGCTGCTGGTGGTCGTGTCTGGGCCTGGGTGAAGGGCAAGCTCACCGGCACGGAGGCACAGGCCTCCGTCACGGCGGTGGAGGCCGACCCAACCAAGGCATCGGCGCGGCACAAGCTGTTCGGCGCTCTTCTCGAACTGTTGGAGGTCCACCCCGGGCTGGCCAATGAGCTTGATCAGGCGCTGCGCGAGAGCGGCTACCGAGAGGCGGTGGCGCAGACAGCCACTGTGACCGGCAATCAGAACACGACTGCCCAGATGGCTGGCCAAGGCAATACGCTGAACATAGGCCGAAATGGCCGATCTGATGGCGAAGGCCGAGGCGGCTGACCAAGCCGACATCCCCGACGGCGTGTCGATCCCCGACGAACTGGCGCGCCGCGAGGAACGGTTGCGCAGCTGGCTGAGGCGAGAGCGAAGATCGAGGGACGGGCTGCCCTGTTGGCGGACCGCGGCTACTTCAGCGAGGCGAATCTGCGTGCCTGTCAGGCGGCACGGATCGTTCCGTTGATCGCGTTCGGGCGCGACGGGCATCATCCGCCCCTGGCGGAGCGCTTTGCCGCGGCGCCAGCAGCGCCTGAAAACCCCACGCCGGTCGAGGCCATGGCGCAGCACGCCAGAGGGCCGCAAGCTCTATGCCTTGCGCAAGCAGACGCCGGAACCGGTGTTCGGCATCATCAAGTCGGTGCTGGGGTTGCGGCAGTTTCCGCTGCGCGGGTTGGACGGTGTCCGCGACGAGTGGAACCTCGTGACCATGGCATGGAACCTGCAGCGGATGTTCGCTCTCCGCCTCGCCGGGTAGCGCGCGCAGCGGCTCCACAGCCTCGCCGGCAGCGGCCGACGGCCCAAAGGCCCTGACCGGGAGACTACAGCGAACGACCGTCAAAAACGCCGCACCATACGGCCGCTCCCACCCGCCGCCGGAGACCCGAGTCCGACAGACCACTAGCCGGCTAGACTGAATATAGCTTGCAATTTTCTAACGATTTCAAAAGCTTCACGTGGTGCAAAAGCTTTCCCGCTCATGGTGAACGCAGCATCCCAGTTTGGCTGGTCCGGGCTGGATTGCACCGGTCGCGTGATTGCGACGTTAAGCACATATATCCAGTCGGGGTGCTTTCTGACCTCTCGCATGATCAGTATTCTCAGCTCGTTGGTACTTTTGCTTTCCCTTGCGGCCACGGAAGCCTCCTCACTCGTTCCTGCGTTAAAGTTGCAGCAGACGGATTCTGCGCATCCTTCACCCCTCACGACGGAGCAGGCGTTGCGATAAGTTACGCCGTCCGCTCGATCCACTCGGTGATGGAGGTGTGGCGTGGGGCCCAGCCGAGCTCCACCCTGGCACGCCTGCCGCGAACCCGGCAGTTGGTGCCGAGGGAGTAGAGCACGCGCGCCCCGCCCCACTCGTTCGACGCTTCCTCGACCGACCAGGCCTGCGGCTCGCCGAGCCTGAAGCGGCGCGCAATGGCCTGCGCGATCTGGTGGAACGACGCCTCGCCGTTCTCGACGAAGTAGAAGCTACCGGCGGGGGCTTTCTTGAGCGCAAACAGGTAGAGATCGACCATGTCGTCGATGTGGACGTTGGACCAGATGTTCCGCCCCGGTCCGACGGTGCGGACGATACCGCTCTTCCTGGCCTGTCCGACAAGCTCTGGCACTTGCACGCTTTCCGCATGCAGGCCGCGGCTCCTGCCATAGATCATGGTGTTGCAGAGCACCGCGGAGCGCACGCCGCGGCCGGCGGCATCGCGCACCAGGCGATCGACCGCGACCCGCTGCTTCCGCGCCGGCGCGGTGTCGAAAGAATCGTCGTCGTAGAAGATCCGGTCGGACGCGAACTCGCCGTTGGCGATGTCGGAGACAATGCTCGAGCCGCTGGTGTGCAGCAACGGCTTGCCCGAGCCGGCGAGCCCGTCGATCAGGGCCTCGGCCGCGCCGAGATGGTCGCTGTCGGCCGCGTTGACGACGGCGTCGGCGGCGCGGGCCTCGCGGGCGAGGGTCTCGGCGTCATCGAGGGTGCCGAGCACGGGGACGATGCCAGCCGCGGCGAGCCTGCGTGCCTTTTCCTCGGTGCGCACCAGCCCGCGCACGGATTGTCCGCTTTCGGCCAGGGCGGTTGCAATTGCCCCGCCGATGTATCCGCTGGCCCCGGTTACGAATATGGCCATCCCGTCCCCCTCCTGTCCGCAGCAGCGGCTTCAGCCGCTGGCCGGCAGCGGAGCGACTAGCGCCTCCAGCCCGTCCAGCTCCGCCTCGGCATGCGTCGGCTGCCGGTCATCCTGTATCGCGGCCCTGAGCAGGGCGCAATTACGCATGCTGGGCAGACCGCGGTGTCGTGAGCGCACGACTCGGCGGCCAATTGCTATGCGAACATGGTTTGATGGGAACCGACCATGCCGCGTGCCGCCGCCGCCAAACCGTCGTTGCAAGCCAGCTGTCACCAGATTGCAGCGCTGCTGGCTTCGGCCATGCAGTTCGTGGCGCGCGAGCGTGGCGAAGCAACGGTCCGCAAATGGATCAGTCGCGATATCGAGATGGTACCAGAGGACCGAATGATCGCCATGGCGGCGGATGCGATGCTGCTTTCGGCGGACCTTCTGCTTTCGCAGCCTGCCGCGAGCGGCACGACCGCGTTCGACCGCCTCGCCAGGAGTCGGGCCAATGCACCCGAGGCGGAAGCGATGGCCATCGCCGCTCTCTGCAAGGCGCGGTTCCGGCTGCTGCACTTGGAGGAAGATGCGCCGACACGCGAGCTATTGGTGCGCGATGTCGTATCGGACGAGGTATTGCGCATCGTCGAGGCAGAACTGCCACCGCTGGCTGCGGGGACGGTGCTGTTTGGCCGCGTGGCAATGCTGGACGATGGCCGCGGGTGCCTGGCCGGCGCGATTACGCCGCTCGATCAAGCCGCGTTCGCGGTAGCACGTGGCCACCCAGCGGCGGGCGCCCCCAGTGCCGCTGCCGGGGTGCGCTGGACAGAGGCGGTGTATAGCCATGTGGTGCGGCACGGCACGCTGGATGTGCCTGGGCTGAACCGGCCGGCCGGTGACCTGGATGCCGAGGAAGAGCCGTTCGAGACCAGGAGTGGCGTACTGTTCTCGTTGGCGATGGCGTGGGCGGCGCTGGCGGAGGGGATGCCGGATGCAGCGCTGCTCCAGCGCACGCGGCAACTCTCCGACCTGCCGACCATCCTCGACGCGCTCGCCGCCGCTGCCAAGGCGCGCCGCGCCCGAGAGGAAGGGATGGCGGCTGCGTTCGAGCGGTTGCTTCTGGTACAGATGGAAACGGTGCTGCGCCGCGAGCGAAGTGGCTCCGGCACGCTGACCCTAAACACGGTCAGGCGGGCGCTGGACGATGCGATTGCCGCCGGACGGATTCCGCCAGCTGCGTGCGCGCTGTTCGCGACGCTGCAACAGCGGCTCGCCGGCGGCAACGGGGCGCGCCGAACCGACGACCCGGCGCTGGAACGCCTGCTGCAGCGCATCCAGGGGTTGCGGGCCAAGACGGTCGCGCAGGGCTGCACCGAACAGGAGGCCCTGGCGGCAGCGGAAAAAGTGGCGGAACTGCTGGACCGTTATGGCCTTTCACTCGGTGAACTCGATTTTCGCGCGCAGCCCTGCGACGGTATCGGCGTCCAGACCAACCGCCGCCGCTTCGCCCCGATCGACAGTTGCATCCCCGGCATTGCCGCGTTTTTCGACTGCCGGGTCTGGGTGGAGCGGGCGAAGAGCACGGCGCTACGCTACGTGTTCTTTGGCCTGCGCGGCGACGTGACCGCGGCGCAATACCTCTATGAAATGGTCGAGCGGGCATTCGAGACCGAGACGGAGGCGTTCCACGCAAGCGATCTCTACGTCCAGATGGCAGGCGAGCGACGCAGTGCCACTAATTCGTTCCAAATCGGCCTAGGCCGTGGAATCTCCGCCAAGCTGCAGGCGATGCGGGCGGCGCGCGATGCCAGCCGGCGCAGTGCTTCCGGACGAGACCTCGTGCCAGTGAAGGCGGCGATGGTGGACGAGGAGATGGCCAAGCTCGGCCTCGATCTGCGCACGCGCGAGTTGGGGCGGGGCAAGCGCGTTCTCACCGACGCCTTCACGGCGGGGGAGGCGGCGGGCCAGCGGTTCGAATTCACCCCGGCGATCACTCAGGCGGCGTGAGCCGGGTCGCAGGCCGTTCGTCAGCTGCAGACTGGGTTGCACAGCCCTCTCTCGCGTGCTCCAACACGCGGCCAGACGCACCTCGCGCTCGCCAAAGACACGCCGTTCGGTCGGCCTGTCATGGCCTCCGGAAACGTCGGCGCGGTACCGATCCTCGGTGGCTTGCCCCATCGTTACGTGCGGATGGCATAAATGGTGGGCACAGGCACGTTCCTCGGCGCGACTCTCCATCGGCGTTCAGCGTCTCTGACGAACTCCAGGGGTCGCTTCACCCTTGCACCCAGGAACTTCCCCGCCATAGGATGCCTGCCAGGAGGGCGGCTTGGCCGCCTATCTGGGAAATGTCGGTTCACCCGAAAGGCTGCATCCCATGAGGTCGACGCTTTTCGCTTGCGCGTTCTTCGCGATTGCCGCGGCAACTCCCGCCCTGGCAAACATGTGCCGCACCGATGCCGGCAAGACCTGCGCGACCGGCATGCCGATCGACGGCTTCTGCATGTGCGGCAATGACGGCGGCACGGTGGTTGCCGGCGTTGCGGTGCGCCCGCACCGCACCCCGGCCCCACAGCCCGCGCCGCCGCAGAGGTAACCGCGGCCGCGCACGCAGGCTTTCCAGGCGGCATTGCCGCCGTGGTCCGCCTGTGGGGGTCCCTCAGATGTCGACCGCCAGATGCGCCACGCAGTCGCCGCGCTCGACGCGCCCCAAATGGCGCTTGCACACCACGAACCCATCCTCCTTGAAGTGGCACGGCAGCGGCGTGCGCGCCGGGTTGTCGACAAAATGTACCAGCCCGCACAAATCGCCCTTGCGCACTGCCTCGCCGAGTTCCGTCGCCGGCTCGAACAAACCGGGCTCAGGCGCATAGGCAAACCAGTCGCGCCCGGGCACGGCAACCATGCGGATCGGCTCAGGCTCGGACGGCGGCGCCAGTGCCGGGTCCAGAATGCCGGTCTGCGCAAGCAATCGCCGTAGGCCGCGCTCCACCAACCCCACCCCGGCGCGCGACACACGCCCGCCGCCACCAAACTCACCGCCGAGATAGGGCGCGCCGTGGCGCATGCAGGCGTAACTGGCGAAGCTCAGGTCCGCATCTCCGCCACGCTTCCATTGCAATGAGAGCGGCGCACCGAATGCCCGCAATGCGGCCAATCCGCGCGCGTCGATCGCCGGATCGCCGCTTTCGTGCACGCTGGCGAACGCCAGGTAGTCGAGTGAAGAACCGCCGGAATGGAAGTCGTGCACCACGTCGGCCATCGGGAACAGCACGCTGTCCACGTAGTGGGCGATCTGCCGCGTGATAGTGCCCGCCGGATCGCCAGGGAAGGCCCGGTTGAGGTTCACCTCGTCGATCGGCGAGACCCGGGCGCCCGCCATGGCGGCCGGCAAATTCGTGGCGGGCAGGATAATCACGCGGCCGCACACCTGCGTCGCCTCAAGCACAGCGATCAACTTCGACAGGGCGATCTGGCCCTCGTATTCGTCACCGTGATTGCCGGCCATCAGGAGTGCGGTCGGGCCCTCGCCTTGTTTCACCACCGCCACCGGGATGGCAATGGCGCCATAGGCCGAGCGGGTAACCGAATGCGGCAGATTGAGGTATCCAACCTGTTTGCCATCTCTCTGGTAGTTGATTTCAGTCCATATTTTCGTGGTGGCCATGGCACCCCTCCCTCGGTGGTCCTCATTTTGCGGAGCCAGCGCCGCGAGATGTCAAGAGCGCCGCCTGTTCATCCGCATCGCCGCAGCTTAGACTCCGCTATCCCCGTCAGAGGGGAGGCCTGCGCGGGTAAGTAAAGGAGGGGAAAGCGATGAAGGCAACGCGCCGCAGCATCATGGCGGGATCGCTGGCGACTGCGGGCTTGGCCACCAGGCCGGCCATCCTGCATGCGCAGGCCGGGCCATCCGCTGTGCGCACCTTGCGCGTCGTGACGCACGGCGACATTCCCACCTACGATCCAATCTGGACGACCGCCAATATGTCCGCCTATCACGGCGGCCTGGTGTACGACACGTTGTTCGGCGTCGACGCCAAGGGTCAGTACCAGCCGCAGATGGTGCAGAACTGGGGTGTGTCGGATGATAAGTTGACTTACACATTCGAGCTTCGTGACGGGCTGCGGTTCACCGACAACTCGGCGGTGACCACCGCCGACGTGATCCCCAGCATTCGCCGCTGGATGCCGCGCTCCGGGTCCGGTCAATTGCTGATTCCGCGCATCAAGGACATCTCGGCCAAGGATGACCGGATCTTCAGTATCACGCTGAAGGAGCCATTCGCCCTGATGATGGACATGCTCGCCGCCACCGCGACGCCGGTGCTGTTCATCATGCGCAAGCGGGAGGCCGAAACGGACCCGATGCAGAAAATAGATCGGGTGGTCGGCTCGGGTCCATTCGTGCTGAACCAGGATGCGACGAGGTCGGGCACACGTTACGTGTACGACAGGAACCCGAATTATCGTCCCCGCAGTGAGCCGGCGAGCGGCACCGCCGGCGGCAAGGTCGTGAAGGTGGACCGCACCGAGATTGTGGTGATGCCGGACAGTCAGACCGCCGTGGCCGCGTTGCAAGACGGTGAGATCGACTTCTACGAAATCCCGCCAATCGACCTGCTTGACCAGTTGGCGAGCGATCCCAACATCACCATCGAGAGCCTGTTCGAACTCGGCTTTGTCGGATATGTCGGCGTCAATTGGCTGCATCCGCCGTTCAACAACGTCAAGTGCCGCCAGGCGTTGCTGCACATCATCAGACAAGAGGACATGCTGCGCCCCACCTTCGTCAATCCGAAATGGTACAAGGCCTGCGGCAGCTATTTCACCTGCGGCTCTGCAATGGAGAACGACGCCAACACCAGCTGGTTCAAGAGCGGACCCGATCTTGGCAGGGCGAAGGAATTGCTGCGCGAAGGCGGCTACGACGGCAGGCCGATCGTCATGCTGCAGGCTACCAGCATTCCCTACATGTCCAACGCCGCGGCCGTGCTGGCGCAGCAGTTGCGAGGCGCTGGCATCAAAGTTGACCTGCAGCCCATGGACTGGGCCAATGTGGTGCAACGGCGCGCCGTCCAGATGCCGCCGGACCAGGGTGGCTGGAACATCTTCTTCACCTCCTCTGGGGGACTCGCCAATTCCAACCCGTACATGATCGGCGGCATGGCTACCATCGGCACCAAGGGCTGGTTCGGCTGGCCAACCGACGAAAGGAACGAGCAGCTTCGCGCTCAGTGGCTGGTGGCTGAAACCCCGGAACAGCGCCACGCCATCGCCACGCAGATACAGGACAATGCCTGGACCATCGTGCCGCACCTGTATTTCGGCCAATGGCAGCAGCCCACCGCGCACCGCAGGAATGTCACGGGATGGCTGCAAGTGCCAGAGCTGATTCCGTTCTGGAATGTCGAAAAGACCTGATGTGCCGCGGACGGTCCTTCCGCGGAGCGACCGGGCCGTCCGGCAGGTTCGGCTGCGACCGATCAAGGCGGTTGACGAGAAGAAGTTCGAAATCCGCCTTCGTCGCGCCTTCCCGTCGATGCCTTCCGCCCCGCCACCGCCGGCTCGCCGAGCCACTCTCGCAATTTCGACCACCGTCGCCGCCCCTACACGTTGCGCGCCGCGATGGCTGATCACGCCCCTCAATGGCGCCGTCCGACTGCCACATCGTCAAGCCCGGCAGCCCCCTCAAGCAGAAGGTCGGCCCATTCCTGGGCCAGTTCCCGCCGGCGCGACATGTGCAGCGCCCGGTCGTGGGCTGCCTCCGTCATGTCCGCAGGGGCGTGGGCCAGCATCAGGTCGATAACGTGCCGATCGGCGCGGTATGCCTCATTCATCACTGATGAGAACGTCGCCCGCCAGCCATGTGGAACGTGGCGGCCATGATAGCCGGCCCGGTTGAGCAAGTATCCGATCGCGTTTTCGGACATCGGGCGGTGAGCGTGGCGGGCACTGGGGAACACGAACGGACAGCGTCCGGTCAGCGATCGCATACACGAAGATCGCCGACATCCGCTGCCGCCCTCGTCGCGCTGTCTCAGGCGCCGGCCGCGCCTCGATCGCCCGCAGCACGCCCAGCACCATCGGCGGCGTGATTTCCCTGATCGGCAGCTGCCCCAGCGTGGGGAACATGCGCCGGAGTTTGCTGCCGGTCGGGGTCACAAACACCACCAGGCCGCCGCCGTCGGTCAGTTTGAAGGCGCGTTCCTTCGGTTTCGCCGCCTTGACACGCGCGTCGGTGAGCACCCCAGCCCTGCCTGTCCGCTACCCCACAAAATACACGCCGAACGCTGTGATCGGGCGGGCCCAAGGATAAACAAGCGGGACGAGTTCACCGGCTAAGCGGCTGAAAAGACAGGCTTAGCGGGACATGACGGGCATCGCCGGGTCGTCACGCTGGCGGAGAGGGTGTCCGTCGAAATAACATCTTTCCGACTCCACCGCCGTCCACAATGCTAGAGAATTCAATGCAAATCTGTCCGTAGCGGTCTACCACCCTCTAGCGCGATCCGGCTCAACCTACGTTTTTCTTGTAGGTCAGAACGTAGGTTGCTAAACCGTCCGTCGAATTCACGATGGTGGTCGGCAATGACGAAGCTGACGGCGATCGGAGTGCGGAAAGCGACGCACCCGTGCACGCACAAAGGGCCGGCCATGCTGGCGGACGGGAACGGGTTGTACCTGCAAATCATGTCCAGCGGGTCGAAGTCGTGGGTGTTTCGCTACACCCGCAACGGTAAGGCCCGAATGATGGGCCTAGGCGTCTACGGGGAGAATGACAGGGGTGTCACTCTGGCAGCGGCCCGAGGGCTGGCGGCCCAGGCCCGGGCAGCCCTGGCGCAGGGGGTGGACCCGTTGGAGGTAAGGCGGAAGGCTGCTGCGGCCGAGGCGGCCAAGCGCGCTGCTACCGTGGTGGTTGCTATCACCTTCCGCACCGCTGGCACCGAATATGTGGCCGCCCACGAGGCCGGTTGGAAGAACGAAAAACACCGCGCGCAGTGGACGTCAACCCTCGTTACCTATGCCTACCCGGAATTCGGGGACTGCCCGGTGGCTGCAGTAGACGCGGACGCGGTCGAGGCCGTGCTGAAGCCACTCTGGTTGCGGGTGCCCGAAACCGCTTCGCGGCTGCGCGGACGGATTGAAGCGGTGCTGGACTATGCTCGCGCCCGCGGTTGGCGGCAGGGGGATAATCCCGCTCGATGGCGCGAGAGCATGAAGCACCGGCTGCCGAACGTGTCCAAGGTGAAGCGGCAAACCCATCATCCGGCCCTGCCCTGGCAGCAGATCGGCGCGTTCATGGCGGCATTGGACCGAAAGCAGGGGATGGCGGCCAAGGCGCTGGCCTTCGCCATCCTGACCGCCGCCCGTTCTGGCGAAGCGCGAGGGGCACGGTGGGGCGAAATCGACCTGGACAAGGCCACCTGGACCGTTTCGTCAGAGCGGATGAAGGCGGGCAAAGAGCACCGGGTGCCGCTATCGAAGCCGGCACTGGAAATCCTGGATGCCCTGCATCCGCTTTCGACCGGCCCAGATAGTCTGGTTTTCCCCGCAACCCAACGGGACAAGTCGCTGTCGGACATGGCGCTGTCCATGCTGGTCCGCGGCATGAACGAGTGCCCGGAAGGTGAGCCCCCGCCGTGGGGCGATGGACGGGGCGAGGCGGTCGTGCCGCACGGGTTCCGTAGTACCTTCCGCGACTGGTGCGAGGAAGCCACCAGCACGCCCCACGCTGTAAGCGAGGCCGCACTGGCGCACGCGGTGGCCGACAAGGTGGAGGCGGCGTACCGCCGGAGCGATCTATTCGAGAAACGCACGGTGCTGATGACGGCATGGGCTGAACAATGCGCGCGCCAGCCGGGTGACGTGGTGACGCTGGCGGGGCGGCGGACGGTGGTTGGCTGACAACCGGCGGCGCCTCGCATTGTCCCGTTTGGGTTGGGACAGGCTCGCACGGTGGGCGTAGCCAATCCATTTCCTGAATGTGACAGCAGGCGCTACTCTGAGCCGGCAGGCAGGCGCCGAGCGAGTTCCGGGCAGCTTCGACCTGCGGATCGTCGAGGGAACATGGCTCGAGACCCATTGCGGGAGCGATTTCTGGCCGTTTTCAGCAAACTGAGCCGCAATGCCGACAACCAGAGGCTGAACCTGGAACTGGGCTGGCGAGAGGATACCTATCGGCAGATGCATGCCGCACTGGTTGAGGGCCGCACGATCGTCCTCGGGCAAGGATGTGGTAGCTCGTTCGCACTGGCCGGGAGGGACAGGCCGCCTGTCGAACCTTGCCAGCCGGTAGTCCAGAAAGCGAAACCGGCCCAGCGCCGCGAACAGCGGGCCGTGGCCTCCGCTCCGGAAACGGCAATGAGCCAACGGCGGGGCTTGCGGCAAGGCTGTGAGCGCCAATTCGGGCGCAACGCAACAACATCGACGCCGCAGATCGCCAATGATTGAACTGCCAACGAAAGGTGCAATGGACGCCGCCGAGCTTATGTCCTGGGTTGCCTTCCGGAGAAGCCTGCGTCTCGATTCTTGGCCAACGTTATTATACCATTTTGAACATCATTGGCCGTTTCTGCCAGAAGAATTGTATGATCCAATCTGCGCCGAAGGCTCGCCGTAGCTTCATATTCGGCCTAGTTTGCTACTTGAAGCATTGGAAGCAGAGTGCAACGGCAATGGGTGGAGGAGTATAATAGATTTAAAAGATGCCGTAGATAGCGACAAAATAGATATGATTAAGATAATGGAGGGTGTTCTCGACGGACTTCCATGCTCATAATTTTTATATTTACTTAGAATAGATTTGGACAAGATAGATGGTATTAATGTCGAACTGCGCCGTGCCGAAATTAATATTCGGCGTGTATTAGCCAATTGGACCCTACATTGCGCGGCTTGGAATCCACATTGTGCGGCGTTCGAAGGCACAGCACTAAATAGAACGAACTTTGAGGCAAAGGATTGGATGATCGGCATGGAATTATTTCCAGACGGAAAGGTCCGCGAGCGCGACTTGGATGTTTACCGTAGCTTACTGCTGTTCGACACCAACGAGGTTCTTTCGCATTGGCCGAGTGAGCCGATAGCGGATGGCCCCGATATCGAAAGTAATGGACCCATTTCCGCCTTTTCCATCACCGCAAAGCGCTCCTCTAATAATAGCGAAGTAACGACTGCATGGATGGAGGGCTTCGCGATAGCATTCGTTTCCTGGGGGCAGAAGCCGAAGCGAGACGACGCGATTAATACCAAGACTCGCTGATTAGAACCCGTGTACCCAGTCGCGCAGGCCGATAGACATGATGGTCCAGGGCTGGGCCTCGAGCTTGTTCCAGGCGTCGCAGCAGTGATTGACGATGGCATCGGCGTCATCGAAGACGCGGTTGGACAGCCA
>CAIMEK010000111.1 GCA_903839965.1 uncultured Acetobacteraceae bacterium
GGCAGCATCAGCGGCTTCGGTCAGGACGGCCCCTACGCCGACCGCCCCGGCCTTGATCAGGTGGCACAGGGTATGAGCGGCCTGATGTCGATCACCGGCCTGCCCGGCCAGGGCCCGGTGCGCGTCGGCATCCCGATGGACGACCTGACCGCCGGCAACCTGCTCGCGCTGGGCATCATGATTGCGCTGCTCGACCGCGAACGCAGCGGCGTCGGACGCTGGGTGACCACCTCGCTGCTGGAGTCGCAGGTGTTCATGCTCGACTTCCAGGCGGCCCGCTGGCTGCTGAAAGGCGAAGTGGCGGGGCAGGCCGGCAACGACCACCCGACCGGCATCCCGACCGGCGTGTTCCGCACCAGCGACGGCCACATCAACATCGCCGCCAGCTCCGCCCGCCTGTGGAGCCGCTTCTGCGACGCCATCGAACGGCCGGACTGGAAAGACAACCCGGAGTGGCAATCGCAGGAAGGCCGCAGCCGCAACCGCCAGGCCATCAACGCCGCCATATCGGACGTGACCCAGCATCGGCCCGCGGAACATTGGATCAACCTGTTCGAGTCAGCCGGCATTCCCTGCGGGCCGATCAACACCATCGACCGCGTGTTCGCCGACCCGCAGGTGCAGCACCTGAAAATGGCGCTGCCGGTCGAACACCCCCGGCTTGGCACCCAACACATGGTCGCCTCGGCGATCAGCATCTCCGGCGTGCCCAAGGATATCCGCTCGCCAACCCCCGATACCGGGGCGCATACCGACGAAGTGCTGCGCGGCGTCGGCTATGCGGACGCGGAGATCCGGCAGATGCGGGAGAAAAAAGCCATTCAATGAGCGAATATGCCGACGGCACGATGCTGTCCGTGATCGAGGAAGGGGTCGGGCTGATTACCTTCAACCAGCCGCAAAAACGCAACGCCATGTCGATCGGCATGTGGGACGGACTGGCGCGCATCCTCGATGCGTTCGAACACGACGACAGAGTGCGCGCCGTCGTGCTGACCGGCGCCGGCAACCGGGCCTTCATCGCCGGCGCCGACATCAGCCAGTTCGAGGAACAGCGCGGCAACGCCGATGCGCAGCGCGACTACGACCGGTTGACCCGTGCCGGCAACGCCCGCCTGGCGGCTTTCGCCAAGCCCACCATCGCCCGCATCCGCGGCTACTGCCTGGGCGAGGGACTGGGCATCGCCATGCAGTGCGACCTGCGTATCGCCGCCGTGGACTCCGAATACGGCCTGCCCGGCGCCCGGCTGGGCATGGCCTATGGCTTCGACCTGGTGCGCAACCTTGTCTCGCTGGTGGGGCCGGCCCACACCCGCATGCTGCTCTATTCCGGCCAGCGCATCGATTCCGCGGAGGCGCAACGCATCGGCCTGGTGAACCAGGTGGTGGAGGACGAGGAACTGTCGGAACGGGTGGTCGATATCGTGCGCACCATCGCCGACAACGCGCCGCTCTCGCTGCGATCGATGAAACTGGCGGTGGGCGAAGCCGTGAAAGATGAAAGCCGATGCGACTACGCGGCCATCGACGCGGCCATCGACGCCTGCTTCGACAGCGAAGACTACCGCGAAGGCCGCACCGCCTTCCTGGAGAAACGCCCGCCGCGGTTCCGGGGGCGTTGAAGGAAGAAGGCCAGGGCTCCGCCTTGGACCCGCCAGGGGTCAGTGGACCCCTGGACCCCATCACTTGGAGGGTCTTGGCGAGAGGGGGGGGAGGGGATGTATCAACATCTCCTCCC
>CAIMEK010000112.1 GCA_903839965.1 uncultured Acetobacteraceae bacterium
TCTGGACATCGCGGATCTCCGCGACGGGCGCCGCGAGCCTCTCTCGCGACCTCCAACCCGTCACGGAAAAACCCGTCCGCACTCTCGCTCTCAGGGGGCGTTGTGGGGTCTCCCCGCAGAAGGGGGTGTGCCGGCGACCCGACGCCAGCCAGGGGGAAGGCTTTCCCCCATCGCATGGGGGTAGGTTAATAGGGCTGTGTGAAGGGATGTCGGGCTCTGAAAACAGCCCGGCATGAAGCGGATGGCGCCGATATTCTCGATTTTACATTGAACGAGAATGTGATAATACCTCTGCTATATTCTTAGACAGACGAGGAAACATCACCGCCGATGACAGCCACCAGCGCCCAGCGGCTTCGTGCCCTCGATCTCCTGAAAGCCCGGGGAATGCTCCGGCTGAAGGATTTCGTGGCGGAAGGGATTGGACCGGAGACGCTGGCTCGTCTCATGCGGGAGGAGACGGTCGTGCGTCCGGCACGAGGCCTCTATCAGCTTCCCGACGCTCAGGTCGAGGCTGCCCATACGCTTGCCGAAGCCGCAGTCCTGGTCCCGAAGGGTATAGTCTGTCTGACCTCGGCGCTCCAGTTCCATGAGCTGACGCTACAGATGCCGTCAGCCGTGTGGATGGCGATTGAGCGCACCGCCTGGCGGCCGAAAATTGGGTATCCGCGCATCCGGTTCGTGCGCTTCACCGGGTCGTCTCTGACGGAGGGCGTCGCGCGTCATCGCATCGAGGGTATTGATGTCCCCATCACGGATCCGGCGAGGACAATCGTCGACTGCTTCCGCTATCGCGCTAAAGTCGGCCTCGACGTGGCGATGGAAGGACTGCGCGAGGGCCTTCGCCGCCGGCGATGCACGCCCGATGAACTCTGGCGTTACGCCCGAAAGGCGCGCGTCTGGTCGGTGATGCGCCCCTACGTCGAAGCCATGGTGTCCGATGCCGCGTGAGCGCCACAATATTGGTGCTTCGGTGCGGGCGCGGCTCCTCGACCGGGCGCGCGCCGAACGGTCGAACTTTCAGATTCTGCTGACGCGCTATGCGCTTGAGCGCCTGCTCTACCGGCTGAGCGTTTCCGAGCATCGCGACCGCTTCATTTTGAAAGGCGCGATGCTCTTCGTGACCTGGGTGGCCGATCCGTTCCGACCCACTCGCGATCTTGATCTGCTCGGACATGGCGACAATGACGTTGAGGCGATCGCCGACACTTTCCGCGCTATTTGCACCGAGAGGGTCGCCGACGATGGTGTCGTTTTTGATGGTGCCGCTTTGCAGGCCGTGCTGATCCGCGAGGAAGTGGAATATGGCGGCGTGCGAGTGCGCACAACGGCGACGATCGACGGCGCGCGCGTTCCGATCCAGGTCGACGTCGGCTTTGGCGACGCCGTGACGCCGGAGCCCGTGGAGATCGACTATCCCACTTTACTGGACGCGCCCGCACCGCATCTTCGGGCCTATCCCGTCGAAACCGTGGTGGCGGAGAAATTCGAGGCCCTGGTCACGCTCGGCATGGCCAACAGCCGGCTCAAGGATTTCTATGATCTTTGGCTGATCGCGCAGACATTCGAACTTCGCCAGTCCACCCTTGCCGACGCGGTACGACGCACGTTCGAGCGGCGCAGAACGGCTCTAGTTGCCGATACGCCGGTTGGCCTGACTGACGAATTCGCGGCGACATGGAATGCCCAATGGCGCGCCTTCCTCGACCGCGAGCGCATGGCGGCCGCGCCGGATGCCTTCGCTGCCGTTATCGCTGATCTCCGTGCTTTCCTGATGCCGTTGGTTCACGCATCGGAAGATGGGCCAATCTGGCCGCCGGGAGGGCCGTGGTCATTGGGAGCAAGTGGTGGCGGATAGGCGGGGGAGTCGACCCAGAGAAACGTCTTGCGAGTCGGAGCTGGATTTCGATGACAGTCCACAAAATCTGTTCATCGACGGTCTTCTGCTATGTAGCCCTCGGGATGTCGCGGGTGCTGCATTAGTCTGTCGTGGGCAGGCGTTGGGGGGATTATTACCATGATTGAAGCGATTGTTAACGTCGCTGAGGTCGAACGGATCGTCGTCGTGTGGATTCGGTCGTGAAGCCCGCTACCCGGCCCATTGCGCTTGAAATCGTGATCGCGGGCGCTGACCCGCTGGAGATTCGTTCAGGCCCGTCGATCGTGCCGATTGAACGGCTGAAGCTATTCTCCTCCAGCGATTGGGAGGGCTTCGTCAACGAGTGGGCTTCGAGCCTGGACAGCTATGGGTTGGTCGAACGGACCGGCGGCTCCGGCGACATGGGTTGCGATGTGATCGGGACGGTCGACCCGAAGACGCCGGATAGCGCCTGGGACAATTACCAGTGCAAGCACTATGATCATGCCCTGGCGCCGTCCGACATTTGGATCGAACTGGCGAAGCTTTGCTACTATACGTTCATCGGCGCATACAGCATTCCACGACGCTACGCCTTCGTCGCGCCGCGCGGCGTCGGGACAAAGCTGACGCGCCTTCTCAAAAAGCCTGCGGAGCTTAAGGTCGGGCTCTTGGCGGTCTGGGCCGAAAAATGCGCCCACGATCTCATCGAAGGGCGCACGATCGAACTCGACGACGCGCTTCAGACCCACATTAATGCGATCGACTTCAGCCTGTTCGGCCACGTGCCGCCCTTGGAACTAATCGATGGGCACGCCAAGACCCGCTATTTTGCAGTGCGGTTCGGACTCGGGCTCCCGCCTCGGCCGGTTTCGCCACAGCCGCCAGGCGAGCCGTCAAGTGCCGAGACGCGCTACGTTCAGCAACTGATGTCTGCTTACGCCGATCACCTCAAGAAGCCGGTTGCGGCGCCGCACGAGCTTGACCCGCGGCTGGGCCGACATTTTGTGCGCGCACGTGAGTCGTTCTATTGCGCGGAGGCGCTCCGGAATTTCTCGCGCGATACGCTGCCCGACGGTGCCTTCGAGCACCTCCAGAAACAGATCTTCGACGGGGTGATCGACGTCTGCGAGTCCCCCCAGCCGTGCGGCTTCACCCGCGTGAACGCGACCACGGCGCAGGCGGCGGCACTGTCGCTGACAAGCTCGGCCCTGCTGGGTCGCGTCGATGTGGCGGATCGGCACGGAATCTGTCATCAGCTGGCCAACGAGGATCGGCTCATCTGGGTGCCGTCCAATGATTGATGCGGCCGCCGCGGCGCCCTTCAATAGCGCGCTCGAGACAGGGGTGCGGGCGGTGACCGTCCTCGCAGAGGCGGCTCCGGCGGTGCTCGATCTCCAGACGCTGGTTTACTTTGACTACCTCGTGGTCCACTCGGCAGACGCCGGCGGTCCTCTCAGCCTTCATCCGAACACACCGCTCCGCAATGGCGAGCTCCTCGTGCGGCGCGCCGTCATCGAGCGCGGGGTCTTGCTCATGGTGGGCCGAGGCTTGATCGAGCGGCGTATGGAGACGCGCGGCATCACCTATGCCGCGACTGACGAGGCGGCTCCGTTCCTCGATTGCTTGACGTCTGCGTATGCCAGATCGCTGCGCGAGCGCGCCGAATGGGCTGTGGAGTGCTTTGGGCAGTTCGATGATCAGGCTCTGAAATCATTTTTCGACGCGAACTTCGAGCGTTGGACACGAGAGTTCCAATCGACCGCTCCCCTCGCGGACCGGCCGCTATGACCGGCTTCCAGCTCCGCCGCCTTCAGATCACCGGTCTCAACGTTGCGGATGCCGAGATCGAATTTGGTCCGGGCCTGAACGTCGTCTCAGGCGCTTCCGACACCGGCAAGTCGTATCTGGTGGAGACCATCGACTTTATGCTCGGCGGCGGGACGCCGCCGCGCCAAATTCCTGAGAGCCGCGGCTACGACAATGCGCGACTATCGATCATAGCCCACGACGGGCGCGGGTTCGAACTGACGCGGGCGCTCCAAGGCGGTGACTTCTTACTCGCGGAGTTGGGCGCTCCCGGAACGGCCGGTCCGGTGACGCTCGGTTCGCGTCATTCGGCGAGCACTGAGGAAAACATCAGCACGTTCCTGCTTCGGCTGGTCGGGCTCGACGGCAAGCGGGTTCGCAAGAACGCGCAGAACGAACTCCAGAATCTGAGTTTCCGCAATCTCGCGCATCTGGTGGTGATCGACGAGGAAAGCATCATCAAGAAAGGCTCGCCCATTCACACTGGAGAGTCCACTCAACGCACCGTGCAAGCCAGCATCTTCAAGCTGCTGCTCACGGGCCAGGATGACAGCGCCCTGATTGCTGCCAAGAAGCCCATCATCGCCAAGGCAGAGTTGGAAGCCCAGATTGCGCTGCTCGACCAGTTGATCGCGGACTACGAACGAGAACTCGGCGGGTCGACGCAAGATCCGGCGGGCCTCGATGGTCAACTGGAGCGGCTGAGCGCATCCATCATCCAAAGCGAGCGGGCGCTCTCAATAGAACGGTCCGCATTCGAGCAGCAGGAGCGGCAGCGTCGGGCCGCTTGGCAGACGCGCGACGAAGGTCTGGCGCGGCAAGCAGAAATCGCCGGCTTGCTGGAGCGTTTCGCGCTGCTCAACGAGCACTACGGATCTGATCTTGATCGGCTCGAAGCGGTTTCTGAGGCCGGCTTTTTCTTTGTCGCGCTGGATGCTGGGACATGTCCGCTCTGCGGGGCTCCGGCCGGCGATCATCGGCATGACGGCGTTCCGCACGACGGAGATATCGTCGCCCTGCGCGCCGCCTGCGACCGCGAGATCGCCAAGATACGCCAACTCCAAGCCGAATTGACCCAAGCGGTTGGCGACCTGAACGCCGAAGAGGCGGAACTGCGAACACGTTTGGAGGCAGCGCGGCTTGCATTTCGTGAGGCCGACGCTCTTGTCCGCGAGACGCTCGCGCCGGCGTTATCGGCCGCTCGAGCGGAGAATTCGCGACTGTTGGAAACCCGGTCAGAAGTCCGACAAGCTCTGAGCTTGGTCGAGCGCATTGCCGACCTTCGCCGCAAACGCGCCGATGCCCAGGCGGCCCTTGGCACAGCAGGCCGTATCTCGGACGACCGCCCAGGGCTGCCGCCGGCGAGCGTTCAGGCGTTCAGCGCGTCGGTGGAGGAATTGCTCGTCGCCTGGCATTTTCCACATGAGAAACCGATCTATTTCGACGAGCGCGGCCAGGATCTCGTGCTCGGCTCAAGGCGACGCGGCGAACAAGGCAAGGGGTTGCGGGCCTTAACGCATGCGGCGTTCTCTCTCGGACTGGAACAGACTTGTCGAAACCTCCGCCTTCCGGCGATCGGTTTCGTAATGCTCGACTCACCTTTGGTGACGTTCCGTGAAGCGGAAGCTGAGGAGGCAGGGCTGGACGCAGGCGCAAGGTTGGAGGTTAAACAAGCCTTCTACCGAGACTTGGCGTCCCGCATCCGAACCGACCAGGTAATCATTGTCGAGAACGAAGATCCGGAGGTCGGCCTCCGGGGAGCCATCGTCTCACACATCTTCACGAAGCGACTCGATCAGGGTCGGGCCGGGTTCTTCCCTATTCGGCCTGCGCCTGCGATCTTTGGTGCGGAGCAACAGAGTGGCTGAGCGCATGCCGACTGACAGGCGGACGCCGGGGGGATCGGTGCAGTGAGTTATTCCGGTATCGGATTCGGTTTGCCTATCGAGACGAGCGTCAAACGAAAGGTCTTCGTTAGCTACCACCACGGGGGAGACCAAGCTTATTATGACGCCTTTGCAAAAGCATTCTGCGAAGTCTATGACGTCATCTACGACAACTCGCTGGAGAGGCGCGTCGACAGTGAGGACGTGGGTTATGTCATGCGCCGGATCCGTGAGGACTACGTCACAGGCAGCTCTTGCACCATCGTTCTCGTCGGCAAGGAAACGCCCGTCCGCAAATATGTGGACTGGGAGGTGAAGGCGACGTTGGACAAGCAGCACGGGTTGATCGGGGTCCAACTCCCGACGGCGCCGGTCAGTCTTCAAGGCACGATTTCGGTGCCGACACGGCTGAACGACAACATCAACTCCGGTTATGCGCTATGGCTGAGCTGGGGGCAGATCACTGCGAACAGTCAACAGCTCGCGCGATACATCGCGATGGCGAATGTAAAAGCTAAGAAGTTGATCGTAAACAATCGAGACCGTCGTCTTCGCAACGGATGACAGCCCACATGCCCCTTTCAACGCGCCCGTTTCTAGTCATCTACGTCGCTTGGCACCCGGCGTTTGGCGATGGCGAACGGCTTGCCCGAGTCCTCTTCAATCACTATCGCCGTAACCTTTGCGAGAATGTTGCCGGGGGCGCCGGACTGCCCGTGGTCTATCGCTCGACGCCCGCACCGAGTTCAACGACGCCGCTCGACGTCGAGTTGAACGACGCCGAGACCTCAGCGATCGTCATGTTGATCGACGAAAATTGGGCAAACGATCCGGGCTGGGTCGCGTGGGCGAAGGCGCTGACCGAGCGAACCGAAGCGGCCGGCCTGAGTGCGCGCGCCTTCCCTGTCGCGATTGATGCCGGTGCGACCCGGATTGGGATCGTCGAGCAGTCGGCGCGCTGGGACAAGTGGGGTGCGGTTTCCGTCGAGGAGCGGCAACAGCGCCTAATCACCAACTTGACATATCAGCTCTGCCGTATGCTGCGATCCTATCTGGAGCATCTGAAGCGACCCGCCGAACCCGACGAAGCACTACTTCAATACCTGAAGAAGGTCGAGATTTTCCTCAGCCACTCAAAGCACGACGGCGACGGTGAGCGGATCGCGAAGCTCATACGCGATCACCTCTATGCCGGCGATGGCCTCGAGAGCTTCTTCGATATTCACGACATTCCCATCGGCTTGCCGTTCAACAAGGTGCTCCTGCAGAAAGTCAAGGTGAGTGCGGTCGTCGCGATCCACACGGACAGCTACTCATCGAGGGAGTGGTGTCGGAGGGAGATCATCGAAGCCAAGCGCTGGAATGTACCCCTGGTGGTAGCCAACTGCATCAGCGATCTCGACGAGCGCGGTTTTCCGTATCTTGGCAACGTGCCGTTGATCCGGATGGATCCAGCGGCAGTGGATCGTATCGCCGTGGTGGTGAGTCGACTGCTCGATGAAGTCCTAAAGCACTTCCTCTGGCGCTGCTGGGTTCAACTCTTCGACGGCGTCGCTGGCGAGCACGTCGTCTTTCTGCCTCGCCCGCCCGAACTCATCACGCTTGCCAGCTTGGAGGGCGAGGCCGGCTCTGAAGCAACCTTGGTCTATCCTGAGCCGCCGATCGGTGCCGAGGAGCAGCGCCTGTTCGAGATTATCGCGCCAAAGGTTCAGCTGCGCAGCATGACGGAATGGCTGGCGGGGGAAGGACTATGAGCTATCAGGAGCCGCTGAGTCAGCACGCCATCGCAATCTCGATCTCAGAAAGCCCGGACATGGCTGTCTTGGGGCTTGGCAAGGAACACCTTGACGACGCCATGACTGAGGTGGCTCGGCACCTTCTAGCGATGGGCGCCCGTCTTCTGTACGGCGGTGATCTGCGTAAGGACGGCTTTTCGAACCTACTGTTCGAACTCGTGTCCCGTCATCGCCGCGATGCGGATCTGGGTGACGAGCGTGTTGGCGTAAGCAACTATCTGGCTTGGCCGGTTCATGTCGGCCTTCCGATCGACGCGCTCCAAGAACTCACGGACGCTCTCAAGGGCACCGCGGAGCTCGTCTGCCTCACAGCCGATGGCGCGGCCATGACACCGCTGGAGCGCGCTGCACTCGCTTCGCGGCCGACCGCCGCCGCCGAATGGGCTGACGGTCTGACCGCGATGCGTATGACGATGAGGGCGTCAAGTAACGCCCGAATCGTGCTGGGCGGCCGGACCGAGAATTACAAAGGTCGGATGCCGGGTGTGGCCGAGGAGGCGCTGATCGCGCTCGAGAGCCATCAGCCCCTGTATCTGCTAGGCGGGTTTGGCGGCTGCGCGCGCGACGTGGCCGCAGACCTCGGTCTCATTGGTGCCCAAAGTGGCCAGGTGCAGGCCTGGGCGGGACGGGAGAAGTTCTCCGCCTTCAGGGTCCATGATCTTCGAAACGGGCTGACGGAGGAAGAAAGCCGAGCTCTGGCGACGACAGCGCATATTGACCAAGCCGTCGCGCTGATCCTACGTGGCCTGTTGCGTCAACGCGATGCCGAGGGGATGGGGAACGGCAGCGGCCCCTGATTTTGGCGCTATTGACTGACCTGGCGCTTCATGAACAGCCGGAGCTGAGCTGCGGTCAGCGGGTTCGTGACCAGTCGAGTGGGCGGCTGATATAGCCTCGGGCGTTAAGGGATATCATCCAGCCGATGAACTGATCGCGATGGTCGTCGTCAAAGTGGTTTCGATGCCCTCGGCCGGCACAAATATCGGCACCATTGAAGTCGCGGAACTGGGCCGGAATTTCAGGGCCGAAACCACCCCAGTACGCGTAGTCGCGCCCAATCAGCACCTCCTCCGATTTGGTGTCGTGATTGACGTTGATCGGGTTTGCGCTGCCGTCCCGCTGACTGTGCAATGAGTTCGCCTGCCACCATTCACCGGTCTGGGGGTCGCGATGGTAGATGTTGTCGCCGAATGCCTGCACCTTGCTGCCGCGCAAGAACGGACGCTTCTTTTCGAACCTGGGATCAGCCCAGTAAGCGTCGTACGTGGTGATTTCATCGACGACCATGAAATAGACGAGAAAGCCGCGCCGATGACGCTTCGCACATCCGGTTCCCACAACGTAGTCACCGATAGCGGCGTGCTCGCGGATGCTGGGTTTGCAGGTCGCAAGCGTGCATACATCGTAGAATGGGTTCGGCGCGAAGCCGTAGTCGTGGTCGAGCACGTAGGAATGCAGACGCAACGGTCGGTCGCCTAGCTAGCGCAACGGTATCGAGCGATCGGACGCTCCGGCCGGGGGTGGCCCTTAGGATCGCGCCATTCCTCGATCTTACCGAAGATCGCGTCGATGATCTGGTCCGCACGCCACGGGACGATGGCGTTCTCATACTGATCGAGCGCCTCCGGCACCTCACACCCGTTCTCGCCATGATCCCAGATCCCGACGACGCGCTTTCCGAGCTTATGCGCGTACTCGATTTCCCAGTTGACCCAATCGCTGTCCTTGGTGTCGGGCGTGATTAGGACCACGACCGTGCCCGCCCACTCGATGCGCGGAGCCAGGATCTCACGCTTGATGTAGTCCGGGTTGTTGGCGTCGTTAGGGTTGGTGCTGTTGATAGAGCTGTCGCGCGCAGCGCAACCATTCTTGTCCAAAAGGTCTTTGAGTGGCTGAAGCCTGTGATCGTCCTCGTGGACGTGACTGATGAAGATGTTGCAGACCTTGTCGCTCATGCCCATGCTCCAGATGAAAGCCGCACGCACCGTTCCCTTCTTGTTCTAAATACACAATCGAGTGGGCAAACGCTAGCGTTTCGCGTCTCCGTCGCGGGGCGTGGCGCCTAGAGTAGCCGCAGCGCTTCGGGTTCGGCCGGGCGGGTAAGGGCGTAGTGGCCATACATCCCGTCGATGAATTCCAGGTGCCCGCCATAGCTCGGGTGTCGAACCCTTTCCGCGGGGACGTCAAGATCGGCGAGCGCGAGTTGTGCATCGCGCCCGATCGCCACAATCGTCCTTGGCCGAAGAGTTTCAAGCAGCCAAAGGAGAAGCGGTCGGCAGGCTTGGCGTTCGGCTCGGGTGTGACATCGGTTGGACAGAGGATCGCCGCGTTCGTGGGGATGGAGCGGGAAGACGTTCCAAAGGAAAATCGGGCGGTTGAGATCTCGCAGCACCCGCCAGATGACGGTGGCGGTCCGCTCGGCGACCGCCGGCCCCCGTGTTGCGCGGGCGAGCGGCAGCGCTCCGAAGAGTTCACCATGGTCCGCAAGGTGGACATCGTCGGTCAGTGCGAGACCGGTGCGACGACCGCCTCGGTAGCCAAGATCGCGAGCAATCCAAAGTGAGTCGACCCCTTGGATCAGAGCAGCGTCCAGGACGAGCTTCAGATTGCGCCGGCGAATGGCGGGTGCATCGACGGTGTCATGGTCGCCGCACGACTCGGCGTAAGGATTGAAGACACAGTCAAATCTGAGCGCGGCGAGTTCGTCGATGAACGCATTGACGTCTGAAAGCGGTAAATTCATGAGATCGCCTTGAATTCGATGGTGCGTAGGTTGAGGTCGATCGTCACCGCGCCGCTGCGGTGATGCTTCAATTCACGGAAGATCCGGAAGCCCTCCAGGATCGCGCGCTCCCACTGCCATAGCGGACGTTGTTCGACCTCATAGCCGCGAACGAGTTCGCGCACGGCCTTGAGTAGTGAATAGTCAAGCGAAGCGACAGCACGGAAATCGACGTTGCGGACGCCCTGATTGAAGATCCAGGTCGAGATGCCTTCCTCGATTATGCCCGCTCGCGCACCATCCTCATTCTCGTCGATCTCAGGGCGACTCTTGCGCTTGAGTTTCAGGAGGGCACGAAGAACGGGCGACCAGCCCAAGACAGCGGCGAACGCCAGGTGGAATACGTCATGAAAGCGATAGTCGTCGGGCTCGTGGCGATTGTCGGTGAGCCGGCTGCCGATGTTCACGCCGTTGAGCTGCTGGATGACATATGCCTGATCGCCAATACGACGTTCCTTGAAAATCATCGTCATCTGCCGGGGAAGCTGTTCCTCGGGCGGAAAGTCCACGTCGAACAGAGCACCCCAATCCGGCGTAACGGGCCAACGGCCCAGAGTCTTTGCGACGTTCAGTCTCGCCGCTTGGTCGAGGCTTACCTCGGCGTCGTCGGCGGCAGCGAGCATGGCGCGGAAGATTTCGACAAGGTCGGCCGACAGCACGTCCCTATTGGCTTGGATACGTCCACTGCTGAAATCGTCGAGCAAGCCACCGACCTTGCCGGCAAGGGCCAACAGGCGGTGTTCAAGCACCGCGCTCGCGGTGGGACCTTCGAAGTCGGGAGTGCGGCGCTGCAGGTCGAGGAAAGTGCTCGGGCCAGTTCGGCCGTGATAGTCCCAGCTGTCGAGCGTGGCCGGAATCCGCTGCGCGATCATAGATAGCGGTAGGTCGGCTCGAAGGGCGGCGTTCGCGAAATACCAAAGCGCATCCCCCAGCTCTTCGAGCACGGCATCGTGGTAGGCGACGAAGGCATCCTTATCCCGCTGCTTCTTCTTCAGCGCGCTCAGCAGGCCGCCAACCTCCCCAAACAAGCCCAAAAGTACGAAACCTAGTCCTTCGGTGCCGGGCCGCGCATTTTGATCGGTACGTGTCGTGAAAGCCTGATACTCATCGAGGCCGAGCGGTGTATCCGCATCGGTGAAAAGAGATGGCTGCGCCCTGAGCAGCAAGGCTTCATCGAACTCCGGCATCGTGATCCCCCCCGGCATTGTTTCTCCAAAGAGCGCCGCGCGGAAGAGCGCTCTTCGCACCCAATAGACTGAAACGTGCAACCAAGTCGGCGTTCTTTGGGGCACCTTCCGGGCCGCTCACCGTCGAACGCGCCATGGAGTGGGGGCTCGTGGGGGTAAGAGCAGCGCTACGAGGGCGCGGCAACGCGACGACGGGGGCGTGCCTTGGGAGCGGCCGGCTGGGAGGGGTGTCCGAAGGCCTCGCCAAGCTGATTGAGCCGTAACGTCGGGCGCTTCGGCAGCTTCACTACTAGTTCCAATTTGCCGCCGACCGCCTCCACGTAGCTGCGCAGAGTCGAGAGGTACATGTCGGCCTGCTTCTCGATCTTGGATACGGATGGCTGCTTGATCTTTAGCGCGGTCGCAATGTCGGCCTGGGCTTTACCCGCGATCAGCCGCAACTCGCGCAGGCCCTCCACCTCCTGGCGTAGCTCCTGATAGCGCGCCTCGATCCTCTCCTGCCGCTCAGGCAGAAGCTCGGCGATGATCTGGTTCAGGTTCCGGCCCATCTCACTTTCCCTTCTTCGCGGCTTTCAGTCTTTCCACATGAGCGGAAAA
>CAIMEK010000113.1 GCA_903839965.1 uncultured Acetobacteraceae bacterium
CTCGTGTTCCAGGAAACCGCAGATCTTCGCGATCGAGCCGCGGTTGACCAGGTAGCTGGCGGTGCAGGCAAACTTCTGCTTGCTGATGTCGATCACGTGGATGTCGGCGGGAGCGCCGGTTTCAGGAATCCGCCCGACCCCGCATTCGGCAACCAGTTTCATGTAATGCTGGATGTCCCACATGTGCATCCCGACGAATGCGTCGGTCAGGATGATGTCGAATTTTTCGATGACGCCGCCCGGAACGGCAATACTTTCGATCAACCCGGCGGCATGCCTGGACAGGATGACGTCGTCTTCCAGCACATGCAGATGCTCACTGCCGGCGTTCTGCCGCAGCAGGTTGTAATGGCTCAGGAAGCAACCGACCTCCCCGGCCGGGCGCGCCGACCCGAGGCCCAACGGGGCGGCGCCGTCGACGGCGGGAAAGCGGCTGTAGCGCGCGGCCAGGGACAGCGCCTGCAACTGCCGGCGCATCCGCACGTCGCGGTCCCTCGAGCTGGCGAGATTGATGTAGAAGCCCGTCACCGGCATCCGGCCTGCCTCCCTGACCCGGCGCGTTCTACCCCGGGCTTCGCGGCAAGGCGATGCCGACGCGCTTGCACGCGGACGCCGGAAGCCGAATACTGCCGGCAATGCCACCGCTGAGCGGGATTCGGTGAACGTCCTCACGCCCCCACGCGACCGTCTCTTGATCGAGGTGGTCCACGACCTGGTGTGCCCCTGGTGCTACCTGGGGCTGCGCCGGCTGATGCGCACGCTGCGGCGGCGGCCGGACCTGGTGGCCGAGCTGAGCTGGCGGCCGTTCCTGCTGAACCCCGACATGCCCCGCGCCGGCCTGCCGCGCGCCGACTACGTGGTGCGCAAGTTCGGTGGCGAGGAACGCGCCCGGCGGCTGTACGCCTCGATCACCGATATCGGCCGGGGCGAAGGGCTGGAGTTCCGCTTCGACCGGATGCGCCGCACCCCCTCGTCGGTGGACGCCCACCGCCTGGTCGCTTGGGCCGCGGCCTATGGGCGCGGGCCGGAGATGGTGGAGGCGCTGTTCGCGGCGCATTTCACCGACGGAGGCGACATCGGCGACCTGCAGGTGCTCACCGACCTGGCGCAGGCCTGCGGGCTGAACGCCCAACTGGCGCGCGGCTTCCTGGCCAGCAACGCCGATACCGACGAGGTGCACGCCGACAACCTGCGGGCGCATCGGCTGGGCATCAACGGCGTGCCCTGCTTCATCATCGGCGGCCGCCACGCCATCGCCGGCGCCCAGGAGCCGGAAGTGCTCGAGCGGCTGCTCGACGTCGCGGTGGTGGAGGCGGCGGAGGGCCGCTAGAGCGTTTCCGCCCTCACTGGAATCGCGTTGGGGAGATTCCGGCACGGGGGGTTGATGTGATTGATAGGTCTCCGGACGGAACCGGAGGCGACGATGGGATGGCGTCGGGGGCAGGCTTATTCGCAGGACCTGCGGGATCGGGCACTTGCCTGCAATGGGTTGAGCGCGGCAGTCGCGACCGGCTTGGGGATGTGGCTGCCGGCCGGCAGACGTCGCACACGCCAGGCAAGCTCGATGGTCACGACGATGCGCTGCAAGCGCGTGTGGTGCAGTGTCCGGATGCGACCCTGGCCGAGCACTGCACCTGGGCCCGCGCGGAACCCGGCATCTCGCTCGGCATCACGGCGAGGTGGAAGCGCCGGCGCAAACTCAAGCTGACGCTCAAAAAAAGTGCCTGGTCGCCACCGAGCAAGCGCGCGCTGCCGTCGTCGAGGCCCGCCGGCTGTGGGAGGAGCTGAAGCGCACGTTTCGTATTCGCCGGATCAGAACCCGATCAAACACGCCATCGCAAAGCTGAAGGCGCTGCTGCGCATGGCCGCTCCGCGAACCCGCCACACCCTCTACCGCTGCATCGGCAACAGCCTGGACGCCTTCACCCCCTTAGAGTGTGCCAACTACCTGGCTAACTCAGGCTACGGACAGTCAGGTCAGCGTGAAAACGCTCCAGGGCCGCTGGTATCACATGCAATTGAACCACTTTCACTTGTCACAAAGTTCGCTTTGCAACATTATGGTATCAATACTAATGCAACGGAATTGTTCGTGGTCAGAAGCGCAAGGAGCGCTGATCATGGAATTGGGGATGGCGGCCGGACCTCGAATCGCGCGTGTGGTGATCCCCGCCTTTCGAGCGATCTCCACGATCAAAGAATGCGTGTGTGCGATCGCCGGCTCGACGGTCGACGCCGAGGTCGAGATTGTCGTTGTAGATGATGGCGAAAACCCTGGGCTCGATTATCTCCTCTCGGATCTTTCCGTGACGATCAAAAGAACTGGTGGGTCGGGCAGCGCCGCAGCCGCGAGGAATTTGGGCACTGCCAATTTTCACAACGGCGTCATCTTGTTCATCGACGCCGACGTCGTGGTGCGTTCCGACACACTTCGGCTGATGCTCTCGCCGATCTTCGAAGGCAAGGCTGATGCCGTTGTAGGGAACTACTCTCGGGACGTTAGAGGGCAGAGCTTCGCGGCGAAATACAAACAGCTATACATTTCCTGCGTTTACGACAGGCGCAAGGGTTACCTCCTCAACGACTTCTGGACTGCCGTGGGCGCCATTGACGCATCGACATTCCATGCGCTGGGCGGGTTCGATCAGTCCTTCCTCGGCGCCTGCGGAGAGGACGGCGAACTGGGGGTGCGGCTAACGGCAGCTGGCCGGCGGATACTTGGCGTGCCGGAGGCGACCGGTCACCATCGGCACGAACTCAAGCTACGAGATCTCGTCGTCAACGACTGGCGCAAGGGTCGCATCGCCTTGCAGAACCGAGCGGCAAGTAATGGTCTCCTGTCGGACAACAAGCACGCGGGGCCGCGCGATGTTTTATCTGTTGTTCTGGCGGTCGCGGCTTTGGGCGCCGTTCCGGGCGCACTCGGAACGGTGTTCGGACTGCCGGCTTTTGCGTCGCTCCCCTTGTTGATCGCCCTTGCACTCTATCTTGCTGCGCGCAGCGACGTGATGGCGCGGTTCGCAGCCCAGGGACGCTGGTTCACGTTTCGAGCTTTTTGGGTGATGCTGGCTTTGGATCTTGTTCGATGCGCGTGTGTCCTGTCACGTGCTTTTGAACCGAAGGCTTCCGTGCTGTCACGTGCTGTGCAATGGCACCTTACCGAACATGTATGAATTCATCGCGACGGCCACGAAGTTCCACCGGCTGTTGTCGCCGGGCGCGAAAATGCCAGTCTATCTGCTGATGTTTGTCACCAACCGCTGCAATGCGGCGTGCGATCACTGCTTCTATTGGAATGAGCTGAACACTAAAATCAGGGAAGAGCTGACGATCGAGGAATTTGACCGACTGGCTCGCAACCTCGGGCCAATGATGCAGGTCACCTTCACCGGCGGTAGCCCGGAGTTGCGCAAGGACCTTCCAGACATCGTAGAGCGGTTCTACCAGCATTGCCGTCCGACCAACATGACCTTCTGCATGCTGGGCTACAGCACCAATCGTATTGTTTCGCAGGTCGAGGACATTCTACACCGGTGTCCCGGTCAAAAGATCAAAATCGGCGTCTCATTGGATGGGCTGGGCGAGGATCACGATCGGCTTCGCAGGGTGAATGGTCTGTTCGACCGCGCCGTCGCGACGATCCATGAGCTCGCCCGGATCAAGCGGCATTGTTCAAACCTTCGTATTGACGTCGGCATGACGGTCCATGGCCTGAACTACACCAAGGTCGCCGAAACTGCGCGATGGGTTCACGACAATCTGCCAATCGATGTCCTGAAGCCGATCCTGGTCAGAGGCAATCCTTTGAACCCAAACACAATGGATGATCTTTGCGGCGATACGTATCGAGACATTGCCGAGCGGGATCTCGCTTGGTTGACTGACACCGGCAAGGGCGCGACCGTCTTCGATTACATCGTCAGGGCCAAGGAGCGAGTGCTTCGCAACATCGTGAGTCAGACCAGCGAGACCGGTGCGGCACCCTTGACATGCGCCGGAGGCCGCGAAACTGCGGTGATTTACCCGTCAGGTGATGTCGCGGGCTGCGAACTGCGAGATGATGTGCTGGGCAACATCCGTGACGCCGATTTCGACTTTCGCAGCATATGGCTTGGAAAGCGCGCCGACGATTTCAGAAGCACCGTCGGCGAAGTGGATGCCTGTCCCGGTTGCTATCATCATTGCTTCATTACTCCGGCAATGTTTCGAACACCGACGATGTGGCCCAAAATGGTCGCTGCGGCGTGGGAGATTTACAAAGGCTACGGAAAGGCGGCGTAGCCCGGGTGCCGTTCATCCGCGGGGTTTCGATTACGACTAGTATGTCGGCGGCGCCTTCGAAGCTGTTTTGTTTCTAGAGCGTTTCCGCCCTCACTGGAATCGCGTTGGGGGGATTCCGGCACGGGGGGTTGATGTGATTGATAGGTCTCCGGACGGAACCGGAGGCGACGATGGGATGGCGTCGGGGGCAGGCTTATTCGCAGGACCTGC
>CAIMEK010000114.1 GCA_903839965.1 uncultured Acetobacteraceae bacterium
GCCGTGCGCGCAGACCTTGTTGTCCATCAGCAGGTTGTCGTTGGCCTCGTCGGGCCAGCCATGCGGCACCCCGATTACACGGGGATGGATGCCCTCGGTAGGGTTGGCCCATAGCCGAATTTTGCCGTATGGAGTCTCCACCTCTACCCGGTCGCCCTCACTGATGCCCAACTCGGCGGCGGTCCGGCTGTTGATGTCGAGCACCGGCACCGGCTTGACGTCGCGTAGCGCCGGAACGTTGCGCAGGCCGGTGTGGAAGTATGTGATGACGCGGCGTCCCGTCGTCATGACGAACGGGTACTTCTCGGCCAACTCCGGCGTGCTCTCCGGACTCTCGTGCGGCTCGCGGTAGAAAGGCAACGGGGCCGAGCCCCACTCCCCCAGCCGGGCGGAAAACAGCTCGATCTTCCTGGAAGGCGTGCGGAATCCATCGCGCAGGTGATGGCCAAATTGCATCGGGCCGGGCACATAGCCGTCGCCCTTGCGCAAGTCCTCGAAGGTGAGGTGCAGCGGCTCCAGCAGATGATCGAGGTACTGCTGCTCCGATGTCCAGAAGTCGTCTAACCCAAGCCGGGTAGAGAGCCGGCACATGATCTCGATATCGGAGAGCGATTGGCCGACGGTTGCGATCTTGCGTCGGGTGCGCAGTGTGCCGTAAGTCGCCTGCGAAGAGTCGGCGAGCCCATCCTGTTCGAGCCAGGACGAAACCGGCAGGACGACATCGGCCAGCTCCGCGGTCTTGGACAGGAACAGGTCGGCCACGGCCAGGAACTCGACCTTCTCCAGTGCCGCGCGCGCCTGTTGCGAATTCGCAATCGACAGCAGGGGATTGCCGCCCATCAGGAAAATCGAGCGGACGGGGTAAGGCTCGCCGGTCAGGATGGAGCGCAAAATCGCCGGCCAGTGGGCCATGGGGAAATTGATGGGCAGGTTGGAGCAAAGCAGCGGATACTCGGCCGCGCCCAGGCGCCTGTCCTGGAGTTCCTTCGGGACGGCATCGAGCCGGATGAAGGCGTTGCTGTCGATCGAGACCTGCCCGACGGAGCGGGGGAAGGCGTTGCCGCCCTGGACGTCAAGGTTGCCGGTGATGCAGCCGAGAATGCAGACCGCACGGCTGATCTGGACCGGATCGATGATCTCGTCGAGAGTGCAGGCGACGTTAAGGCAGGCGGGCTTTGCCGTAGCGTAGAGCCGGGCTGCTTCGGCGATCAGCGCCTCATCGACCCAGGTGATGCGGGAAACCTTGTCAAGGGGGTATTCGCGCGCGCGTTCGGCCAACTGTTCGAAGCCGACGCAGTAACGTTCGACAAACTGCTTGTCGTACAGGCCCTCGCGGATGATGACATTCATCATGCCGAGCGCCAGTGCCACGTCGGTGCCGGGCCGGACGGGCAGCCAGAGGTCGGCCTTGCTGGCGACGTGCGACTGCACCGGGTCGATGACGATCAGCTTAGCGCCGCGCTTGCGCGCCGCCATCAGCTTCTTGGCCTTCGGCGCCCAGGTCGCAACCGTGTTGGCGCCCCAGACCAGGATGCAATTGGAGTTTTCGAAGTCGGGCCACTCCAGTGCGTTACC
>CAIMEK010000115.1 GCA_903839965.1 uncultured Acetobacteraceae bacterium
CGCCACCAAACACGCCGTCGAGGGATGGGCGGACGCGTTGGCCGACGAGGTTGCGCCGCTCGGCATCAAGGTGACGTGCGTGGCCCCCGGGCCGTTCCGCACGGACTGGGCGGGACGTTCGCTGCACAAGACGACAAGCCGGCTGGCCGACTATGCCGAGACGGTCGCCGCCCGCATGAACGCCATGGCGCAACGCGGCAAGAACCAGCCGGGCGACCCGGCGCGGGCGGCCGCGGCGATGATCCACATCACCGAGGTCGACAAGCCGCCACTGCACCTGGTGCTCGGGGCATTCGGCATGAACGCGGTGACCAACAAGCTGAAGGAGAGCCTGACGGAGGTCGAGGCCTGGCGCGCGGTGGGCGAGCCGACGGATTTCCCGAAGGGTTAGGCAATCCGTGGATCGGCGCCGAAGCGGCCATTTCGGCGCCGATCCACGGCACCGGTTCCAGGATGGCGGCCCCTTCCGCCGCCGCAGTCTGACCGAGTTGTTCGACGCGGGTTGGCCGCATGCGCGCGGCAGGCCGACAGGAAAATCGGCGCGGGTGGCTTTGTCTCCCCTGCCGGCCGGGCGGGCCATGTTTGCCCACATGCCGGTGTTTCAGGAGCCGCCGGATTGCCTGTGGGACGCGCCCGGCTACGCGGCGGGCACACCATGGGTCTGCACGTTCCGGGACGTTCTGGTGCACTCCTCGGCCGGCATCGTCTGCGCCGACGACGTCGTCGTGATCGACACGCTGGTGCTGACCGACGAGACGCAGCAACATTACGATGACGGCCCGGACGGCCTGATGCTGCGGTCGCGCGGCCCGGTGCGGCACCTCGCCGGGCGGTGGTTGAGTCTGCTCGGCGGCAACCATGACAGCTATTACCACTGGACAATGGATTGCCTGGGGCGGCTGGCCGCCGCCGATGCGCAGGCGTTGGAGGGGAATGCGGGGGTTCTGGCGCCCGCATTCTGCCGTCCCTTCCATGCCGACAGTTTCGCGCTCAGCGGCATCGCCCGGCAGCCAAGGATGGTGGCGGCGGACGAAACGTTGCGGGTCGACGAGTTGGTCGTGCCGTGGAGCGTCACCGGATTTCATCATCCGCATCCCTGTGTGCGGCCGTATTTCGAGCGCATCGCGGAGGCGGCCGGAACGGCGGCGCGGGGAGGACCCCGACGGATCTATGTGGACCGCCGCATCGGCGCAAACCGGCCGCTCGCCAACGAGGCGGAGGTGATCGAGGCGCTCGCTCCGCTGGGCTTCGTTCCGGTTCGCCTGGAAACGCTGTCGCTGGCCGAGCAGATCGGCCTGTTCAGGCACGCCGAGGCGATCGTGGCGCCGCATGGGGCGGGCCTGGCCAACCTGGTCTATGCCCGGCCGGGTTGCCGGCTGCTGGAACTGCACGTCGATTGCTGGGTGTGCTGGTGCTTCCGCCACCTCGCGGCGATCTTCGATGTCCGCTACGACTGTGTGCTTGGACGCCAGGTTCCCGGCCAGCAGTTGATCGGGGGAGCCTACCGCCGATGGTCGATTTCGGTGCTGCATGTGCTGGCGGCCGCGCAGCAGATGCTGGCTGAACAGTCCGGCGGCTGAGACAGGTCGCCCGGGTTCAGCCCCATCGCCGTCACCGCCTGCTACCGCCAGGCCAGCAACACCTTCTCCAGCCGGCCCAGCACCCACGCCACCACCAGGCCCACCAGCGACAGCAGCATGATGCCGGCCAGCAGGTTGTCGATGTCGTACAGGTTGCCGGCCTGCAGCACGAATGCGCCGATGCCCTTCTCCGCCCCGATCATCTCCGCCGCGACCAGCAGGATGATGGCGGTGGAGGTGGTGATGCGGAAACCGGACAGGATGGCGGGCAAGGCGCCGGGCAGCACGATCTTGAGGACGATGGAACGCCAGGGAAGATTAAAAGCCTGCCCCATGCGGATCAGCGCGCGCGGCACGCCGTCGATGCCGGAGACCGTGCTGATGACGGTGGGAAAGAACACGCCGAAGGCCAGCGTGACCACCTTCGAGCCTTCGCCGATGCCGAACCAGATGATGAACAGCGGCACCAGGGCAATTTTCGGGATCGGGAACAGCGCGGACACCACCGCCATGCCGGGCGAGCGCGCCAACGTGAACAGCCCGATCGCCAGACCCAAGGCCAGGCCCGTTCCGGTGCCCACCGCCCAGCCGATCGCCAGCCGTTGCAGCGACGCCGACAGATGCGCCCAGAGTTCGCCGCTGCGCGCCAGCAGCCAGAGCGCGCGCGCGATCGCCGCCGGGTCAGAGAGGAAGGTAGTGGAAATCCAGCCGAACGAGGCCGCCGCCTGCCACAGCGCGACCAGGCCGACCAGCGTGGCCGCGCCCGCAACCCGCACCTCGCGCGGCGCGAAACCGCGGGCCCGGAAGGTGACGGGGCCGTCCAGGCTAGGCATCGGCGATCTCCCGTTCCGCGCGCGCCGCGTCGTCGCGGATCAGGCTCCATAGCCGGGCCTGCATGGCCACCAGGAACGGGTCTTCGCCTTGCCGCCCCTCGATCGGGCGGTCGATGCGCAGCACGGCGCGCACCCGCCCGGGCCGGCGCGACAACACCACGATGGTCTGCCCCAGCAGCACCGCCTCGGAGAGATTGTGGGTGACGTAGACGCAGGTGACGCCGGCGCTGGCGATCAGGGCGGCGAAGTCGTCCAGCAGCAGCGCCCGCGACTGCGCATCCAGCGCGGACAGCGGTTCGTCCATCAGCAGCACGGCCGGGCGCACGGCGAGCGCGCGGGCAATGCCGACGCGCTGGCGCATGCCGCCGGAAAGCTGCTTCGGCCAGGCGTGGCTGAATTCCGACAGACCGGTCTGCGCCAGCACCTCGGCCACGCGCGCGGCCCGGGCCGGCGGCGGCAGGGCGCTGTTCTCCAGCACCAGCGAGACGTTGCCGGCGACGCTGCGCCAGGGCAGCAGGGAGGCATCCTGGAACACGTAGGTTACCGGGTTGAGACAGTCCGGGCCCACCTCGCCGTCCAGCCGCACCTCGCCGGAGCGCGGCACCAGCAATCCGCCAAGCACGCCGAGCAGGGTGGTCTTGCCGCAACCGGACGGGCCGACCAGCATGGTCACCTCGCCTGGGGCGGCATCGAGGTCGACCCCCTCCAGCACCAGGAGGTCGCGAAATGCGTGGGTGATGCCGCGCGCCGTGAGCCGGACGGCCGAGGCCGTCATCGCGTTGGCAGGAAGGCGGTGTCGATGATGTCGGCCGGGTCGATCTGCCCCTTCACCATGTCCTGCGCCGAGAACCACGCCAGTTGCTCGCGCACGTCGGCGACATCGAGCGCCGCGCCCTCGTCGTACCAGCCGATGCCCTCCTTGATCTTGGTGGCGGCGGCGGGGTCGCCGGTGAAGACGAACTTCGAGATCGCGGCGATCGCGGCATCGGTGGCCGGCCCGTAGAGCGGCTTGCGGTCGGGCCCGAAGCGCAGGAACGCCTCGCGGTATTCCGCCACGCCTTTCTGGTAGCCGCGGCAGAACCGGCGCAGCGCATCGGCGCGGCCGGCGATCATGCTGCGGGTGGTGAACAGGGCGGTGATCTGGTACGGCACCTCGTCGCCCACCCAGCCCAGCAGCTTCACCTCGCCGGACTCGATCAGCGGCCGCGCCATCGAGGCGATCGCCATGGTGGCATCCACCTGGTTGGTGCGCACCGCGGCGACCATGTTGCCGATGGTCTGCAACGCGCGCAGCGTGACCGACTTGATGTCGAAGCCACGGACCTGGGCGAGCCGGCCCATCATGTAGTGGAACGAGCTGCCGTATTGCGTCAGGCCGAAGCTGTGGCCGGGCATTTTCGCAATGTCGGTCAGGCCGGCCTCATACGCCTTCTTCGACACCAGGAAGGCGGTGAGTTCGAATCCCTTCTGCTCGTGCAGGGCGCCGCCGATCACCGTGAGCGTGCCCTTGCCGGCCAGCGAGAAGAAGCCGCCGGTGAGCGCGGTGACGCCGACATCGATGTCGCCGGAAACCGCGGCCGCGGCAATCGGCTGCGCGGCCTCGAAGAAGCGGAACTCGACGCCGAGGCCTTCCGCCGTCCAGAACCCGTGTTCCTGGGCCAGGTAGAACGGCGCCGGCGAGAGCGTGTGCAGCAGCCCCAGCCGCACCGTCTCGGCGGCCCGGGCGCGGCCCCCCAGGACGACGATGGCGGGAATCGCGAGGGCTGCGCGACGGCCGATCAACATGGTGGTCACTCCCAGCAAACACGGCGTCCAAATGCCACAGACACGCCCGCGCGACCAGATGCCGGCCAGGGAGCACTTCAGACAACGAGGCAATCCGGGGAGCGAACGCGTTGATCAGATGGCGTCGTTCTCCGCGCGTCATTGATCAGGATCAAGCCGTATCGATCTCCGGCGCCGGCGGCCGGCGGCAAATAATGGCCTTGAGCCAGGCAACCTGTCACGCTGTGCCCTTGCGGCGTCCGGCGGCGGCACGATTTTCATGCGCGGATGCAGAACGTGGCGGGCAGGAGGGCACCATGCTGCTGTCGCGACGCACGCTGAGCGGGCTGGCCCTGGCGGCCGGATTGCGCCCGGCGATGGCCCAGACGAGCGTC
>CAIMEK010000116.1 GCA_903839965.1 uncultured Acetobacteraceae bacterium
GCATTGACCTGAAAACCGCAGGCCGCTTTGCCCGGCACGGAGCGCATGTTGTCCTTGCCGATGTCGCACCTGCCGTCGAGAATGCTGCTGCCGAGCCGGTGGCCAAGGAGGCCTCCGCATCGGCCGTGCGGCTCGATGTTTCGATGAGGATCCGACAATGACCGAAACCCACGCCTACCAGCGCAACATCCCCATGGCGCGCGGCGCCGATATTGTGGTTGTCGGCGGCGGCCCCGCAGGCATCGCCGCCGCCATTGCAGCCGCGCGCACCGGTGCAGACGCGCGCGTGCTGTTGATCGAGCGGTACGGCTTCCTCGGCGGCAACCTCACCGCCGGCCTGGTCGGGCCTTGCATGACCTCATATTCGCTCGACGGCAAGGAGCAGCTCATCCGCGGCGTGTTCGAGGAATTCATCAACCGCATGGTCGAGGCCGGGGGCGCGCTGCACCCTTCCGGCGTTCCGGCGAATACCGCATACAACAGCTTCATCGATTACGGCCACGACAAGGTCGCGCCATTCGATCCGGAATGCGCGAAGATCACGGCGTTGCGCATGGTACGCGAAGCAGGTGTCGATCTGCTGCTGCATACGCTCGTTGTCGACGCGCTTACGCAACCGGGCAAGGAGGGGCGCCGCCGCGTCACCGGCTTGGTCTGCGCCAGCAAGAGCGGTTTGCATTTGCAACCAGCGGGCCTGGTCATCGACTGCTCCGCTGACGGCGACGTTGCCGCGCTCGCCGGCAACGAGATCATGCTGGGCCGCGACCAGGATGGGCTGATGCAGCCAATGACGCTGTTCTTCCGGGTCCAGGGGATCGACGACGCCCGGGTCGAGGAATACGTACGGGCGCATCCCGAGGAGTTGCGTCCGTTCGGCGCCATTGTCGCGAAGGCACGCGAGGAAGGCCGCTTCCCTGTGCCGCGCAAGGGCGTGGGCATGTACCGAACGCTGCAGTCTGGCGTGTGGCGCATCAACACCGGCCGAGTGCTGAAGCGCAACGGCACCGACGTCAACGACCTCACCGCCGCCGAGATCGAAGGCCGCGAGCAGACCTTTGCGCTGCTCGACTTTTTTCGCAACGAACTTCCCGGGTTCGAGAACTGCTCGCTGCTCGACACCGCCGTGCAGATCGGCGTACGCGAGACGCGGCGCGTGGTCGGCGATTACATCCTCACGCTTGGTGACCTGCAGAACGGCCGCCGTTTCCCCGACGTCATCGCGCTGTGCGGCTATCCCGTCGATATCCACGACCCGAACGGGGCTGGTGGCGGAACGGGCGAAGCGCCACCCACGGCAAATGTCTACGAGATTCCGTACCGCGTGCTTACGCCGCGTGACCTCGACAACGTCATGGTTGCCGGACGTGCCGTTTCGGCGACCCACGAGGCACTCGGTGCCATTCGCGTCATGCCCCCGTGCTTCGCGATGGGCGAGGCGGCCGGAGTCGCGAGTGCGCTGGCGCAGCGTGCCGGTCAGGCGCCGCGCGATGTCGACGTCGCCGCGGTGCAGGCGCAATTGAAGGTGCAGGGCGCCTACATCGGCGACCCGGTCGCCGGCTGAACCGGAGCCTGGCGGGTCCGGTAGGCGTCGGCCCTGCGCTGGGCTTCGGCGGAGCGCATCTGCACAAAATTCTTCGCATGCCGAGCGAGCGACACGTTGTCGGTCCACACATTGCGCCAGATCGCGCACGTCATCGACAGGTCCTGATCGACCACTTCCGAAGAGAACGATTCGAAACTGATGCAGTCGGCGTATCCCACGTCGATCAGCGCATCGAACACCGTGTCAAAATTGATCGTGCCGGAACCCAGATATCCGCGATTGCTCTCGCCGATGTGGAAATAGCCGATCTGGTCGCCGGCAAGCCGGATAGCCCGCGCCGGGTCGGCTTCCTCGATGTTCATGTGGAAGGTGTCGAGGTGCACGAAGATGTTGTCCGACCCGGTGTCGCGGATGAAGGCGAGGCCCTGGGCGACCGTGTTCAGCAGATTGCTCTCGAAACGATTGACCAGCTCGAGATTGAGGGTGACACCGGCAGCCCGGGCCTTTTCGGCCACGCGAGCGAGTACCGCGACACTGTTTTGCCACCCCTTGCGCGTCGGAGCCGTGGCGTATTTGCGATGCGCCGAGTAGATGATACCGGCAAGCTTGTGACCGCCCACGTCGCGCGTTACGGCAACGGCTTCCTCCAACATCGCTTCGCCGCGCCGCACAATGGCCGGATCCTCGCTTGAGACGTCGCCATCGACCGGCAGCCCCATTGAGACTGCGGCCTTGAGCCCAAGTTCGCCGCGCCGCCGGCCCAGCGCCGCGATGTCGAACTTTCTCGGATCTAGCCGCGGAAACTCCAGCAGGTCGTAGCCGAGCTCGCTCGTGCGTTCCATGGCCATCTCGAGATCCTGCTGCTTCGAGGCGGCTGTCCAGACGTATGTGTGGATACCGAGCTGTTCCATGGTCGTTCTCCCGAAGGGGGCCAACGCCGCTGGCATTGACCGGGGTTGCATCCTACCGCTTCGCTTGCCGTTGGCGAGGGTTCAGGTCGGCAGGTCGATCATCACCTTCATCACGCCGGTTCCGCTTGCATCGATGAACCGATACGCCTCGGTCCACTCCGCAAACGGAAAATGTCGCGCCACCATCGGAACGATCGCGAGCGACGATGCCAGGAGCTTTACTGCCTCGGTCCAGTCGGCACGCAAGTACATGAGGCTGCCGACCAGATCGAGTTCACGGTCGCCGACCACCGACATGTCGACCGCCGGCGGCCTGCCATAGACGCCGACGATGACGATTCTGCCGCCTTTTTCGATGGCATCGACGCCGGAAGCGAGCGAGGCCTCGGCTCCCGCGGCCTCGAAGGCAAGGTCAAAACCTGCCGGTCCAAAAACCTCCCGTGCTGCCGCCTTCAACGGCCGCTCGGCGGTATTGACGGCGTGCTGCACACCACACCGTTTCGCAATATCGAGCCGGTGGTCGGCAACATCGGTGATCAGCACGCGCCCGGCGCCGCGGGCCTTGGCGACCTGGGCGAGCAGGTTGCCGATGGTCCCGGCGCCGAGCACCACCACATTGCGGCCGGCAAGCTCTCCGGCGCGGTTGCAGGCGTGCACGGCGACGGCGACCGGCTCGACGAAGGCTCCCTGGTCGGCCGTGAACTCGGCCGGGATCGGCACAAGCCGGTCTGCCGGCACGTTGTAGAATTCCCGGCCGCAACCGTCAGCCTGGAAGCCGGTCACCTTCAGGGAGTCGCAGATATTGTAGCGCCCGTTCCGGCAGGGATTGCAGTGGCCACACACGATCTGCGGTCGGGCCGTCACCTTGCTGCCGATTGGCGGAGCCTGTTCCACGCCCGGTCCTATCGCATCGACTATGCCGGTGAATTCATGCCCTTGGATCACTGGATAGGGCGTGAACGGATGTGTTCCGTGCCAGACATGGATATCCGATCCACAGATGCCTATCTGTTGCACGCGGATCCGGACTTCTCCCGGGCCGGGCTGGCGCTCTGCAACGTTTTCGAACCGGATCCTGCCGGGCGCTTCCATGCTGGCTTGCTTCATCGAGGCGTTCCTCCCAATCGCGCCGCTTGCGGCTCGGCGGCTGCGTTACCCCATCTTGCACTACCCCTTGAGCGCGAGGTGGATCAGCACGGTCGCGGGATTCGCGGCGGTGGGCCCGGTGATGGTGAGTCGGATCCAGCCGCCGAAGTGGCGCAACTGCAAGCCCGCGATGCTTTGCTCGGAAGCCATTTCGGTTACGGGTTGAAGAGGGATCCAGACCAGCCCATCTGGCGACATCTCCGGCTGCAACTGCAGCGGCGGATGGGCGCCTTCGGTCTGGACGAACAGAACCGCTTCGCTGGCCCATCCGGCTTCATATGGATGCGTATGGTGGGTGTCGCTGATCGGCAGCCTTCGTTCAAGGACGGAGGTGGCGGAGTTCAACACGGCATGGACCCTTTCGGGACAGGATGCGGGGCAAATCGAGGGCAGAAGCCGGATACCGAGGGCGGCGCCGACATCGTCCGGTCACTCGGTCGAGTAGACAACCGAATCGAGGAACAGGTTGACGCTGCGATTGGTGTCGGTTTCGATGAAGAAGACCGGATTGACCAGATTGTTGATGCGCTGGTAACGGGGCGCCAGCGTTGGCTCCAGGCCGCGCAGGTCGAAGACCCGGTTCGCGCTTTGCAACTCGATGTATTGGCGGCGCCGGTAGTCGAAGGTGAACCGGAAATACAGCCA
>CAIMEK010000117.1 GCA_903839965.1 uncultured Acetobacteraceae bacterium
ATCAAATCCGATCAGGGCGATCTGCGCGCCCTGGTAGCTGTGCTTGTCCTTCTCGTGCTGCAAGTGGCGGAAGGCCACCGTCGCCCCGGAAGGGAAGCGCCACGTCAGCATCGTCTGGTTGGGATCGGCGCCGAGGAGCGGGAAGATCTGGCCAGCCGTGTCCCACAAGCCGCCCTGCTGTGTGACTTGGGCATAGGTGCGCCGGAAGATCGTCGCCCCAAACGCCGGGTTTCTGCTGTGCCGCAAGCACTCAACCATCAGGGCGTAGGATTTACCCCCGCCCGCCGCACCGCCATAGATCGCGATGTCCGCGGCGGTGCTTAGAAAGTCAGTCTGCGGCCCCGCCTGGGGACCGATTTTGATCTCGGCCATTGCTGGGCAGCTCCACGAACACGACGGTGCTCTCGGTCTGGATTGGGCCGCCGCCCTTTCCGGTCAGCTCGACCTTCTCACGGAACATGCCGAGATGCTTGCCGACCAACTCGGTGGCCTTGTTGGCGCCTTGGCTATCGAACTGCCAGACGCCCTCAACCACATGCCCTTTGGCGTTGAAAATCGGGGCGGCATCAACGCACTGATCCGAGACCAACTTCAAGCGCTGGAGCACCCAGCACTGGTCAAGGCCGAGCTTTTCGGCCCTGCGGTCCATCCCATCCTTGATCGCGCGTGAGACGTTAGCATCCGCTATCAGTCGGCAGGCGGTCACCCCTGCAGATTTTTCGCTGTAACCCGTGCGGATGGCTGCTTGTTTGCCATTCAAGTCAACGAGGTATTCCTCAACGAAAAGGCGATGTTTGGCCGACAGGCCGTGAGGATCCTTCTCGCTCATGGGGCGCCCCTTTAGCTATCGTGCCGCTTTGTGCATCGCGTGAAACTGATCCCAACCGCGCCTGACGAGATACGCCGTCACGTCGTCGAGTTTGGCAGGCTGGGGCTTAGCAGCGCGGGACCTGATTTTCTTGCGTCGCTTGCGGCTTAAGCCTCTGCTGCGTGGCGACCCAGTTGAAGGGGGCGCCATCAGAGCGGCCTGATCCGGCCGTCCTCGATCCAGGACAGCCCGGCGAGTGCGAGGTATAGGACAACGATCATCGCCCTCATGCCGCGACCGCCAATTCGGCTTCAAGTTCGGCCATAAAATCTTCGTCCTCGGCGCATTGGCAGGGCTCATCGAGCCGGATGGTGTGAAACCAGGCGTCGAGGCGAATTTGAATGAACTCGAAGGCCTCATCCATCAGCACGGCGAGGTCCCGCGGCTGGCGATGATACCCGAGCCGCTTGGCGACGTCGGCGAACGACAGGCCGACCCGGTAGCGGAGGTGCATCGCCTCCAGCACATGGGGCCGCTCGATGGCGTCAATCGCAATGTCGATGTCGGCCTTGAGGCGCACGTAGCGGTATGGATCTGAGACTCCCTGGGTACGGGCCGCCTCACGGACGGCGGTGCCGCCATGCTGACGACAGTGGAGCTGGCCGGGTGCCGCCAGGTTGCGGCAGGGGTGATCCTTGGTGATCGGCTTGCCGTAGCGGTCGAAGCGCGGCATGCCGTTCCGATCCAGCGAGGGGCCGGCCTTGGTGTGGGTGCAGAGTTGCTCGGTGTGAGCCTTCGCTGATGTGGCGGGCACTGGGCCGAAATCGCCGGGTCGCACACGGGCCGCCAGGGCCTGGTAGTTATCCAGGACGGTTTGAAGTCGCAGCATGCCAACTCTTTTCGACGATTAGCTTACAACGGTCGCGGTATGTGCATTTTTGGTTGGAACACTTGCGATATCGGCGCTCAACGCCATCTATTGCTAGCGGCTTATTATTGTCCTTGACGATTTTTGAGCCGCAAAGCTCACAGCGCTTAGGCGCTATCTGCATCTCCGCAGTGTTCCCAG
>CAIMEK010000118.1 GCA_903839965.1 uncultured Acetobacteraceae bacterium
CCGGTTGACCGGGGCGTAGCGGCGGCAGGGCAGTTGGATTGACGAGGACGGCGATGCTTCGTGCCCGACCGGGTTCGCGTCGGATCAGTCCTGTACGCTCCATAGCGAGCACCATTCCATGGCTACGGGATTCACACATTTAACTGTTCTGTAGCGATGACGAATCCTGTGGCCATGGCGGCGAATTGGGCCCATCCGGCGTGCATGGTCTTGGGACCTGGGGGTTTGTAGTAGCAGTTCCATCTGCCGAGACGAGCGATGATTCAGGCGAGCCAGGCGAGCGAGTGGCGCGGATGGGGATTTTGCTGACGCGCAGTTTTGCCTTCGAGGGTTGCAGCAATGGCTTCGGCGGCCGGCAGCAGGTCGGCATCAATAACATCGGGCGCGGGGCGCGGGCCGCCATCACGGGCATCGACCCGTTGCAGTGTGCGAGTGGCCGCGACGAGGCCGATCAGGGCCAGCTTGAACAGTCGTTCGGCCTCCTCCATTTTGGTTTCCTCCAGACGCATGCGGTCACTTTTCAAGGCGCGGAAGATTTCTGTCGGCGGCGGCGAGAATCCGCGCATAGACGGCGCATTTTTGTTGCGGAAGTGACGGTTGGGGTGAGCCGCATGGTGGTGTTGGCCGGAGCGGGTGGCTGCCTGAGATAGTCGCGGAGGATCGGGGGGGTGTTGGCGGGAGCGGGCGGCCATGGGTTCGGTGGGTGGCCGCCGGCGGCGAGCGCGCGGGTGAGGAGGGGCGGTCGTCGCTGGGATGGTTGCTGCCGGCGGTGCGGTCGGCGGCATCACCGAGCCCCTGTTTCTGCCGCAGCGGGTCCTGGATCTGGCGGATGTAGAGGCTGGCGACTGCCTCCCGGAGATTGTCGAGCAGTTTGACCACGGCGAGCGGCGGACGTCGAAGGCGACGCCGCGGCCTGCTTGGGCGTCCATATGGGGTCGCCCAGGGTCGCTGGTCGGCCGCTGGCGGCAGCGGTTTGGCTGGCTCTGTCACACCTTGGCACCGCGGCGCTGGCGGGCGCGCTGTTGGGTGCGCTCGCGAGCTTCCTTGAGCCTATAGGACTTGCCGTCGATGGCGATGATTTCGGCGTTGTGGACCAGGCGGTCGATCAGCGAGACGACGCAGGCGGCGTTGGGGAAGACCTCGCGCCATTCGGCGAACGGACGGTTGGTGGTGATCAGCGTGCTGCGGTGCTGGTAGCGGCGCGACACGAGCTCGAACAGCAGGTCAGCGTGGCGGTTGGAATAGGAGAGGTATCCAACCTCGTCGATCACCAGCAACTGCGGACGGGCATAGTGGCGCAGCCGGCGGCGCAGGGCGGAATCGCTGTCCAGCGCATAGAGATCGCCGAGCAGTTGGTCAGCGCTGGCGAACAGTACGGTGTGCCCGGCGATCAGGGCCTGGTAGGCGATGTTCTGCGCCACGATCGATTTGCCGACGCCGTTGGGGCCGACCAGGACGATGTTGGCGCTCTTCTGCAGGAAGTCGAGGCTGATGAGCGCCTCGATGGCGGAGCGGTCGCAACGCTTCGGCCAAGTCCAGTCGAAGTCGCAGAGCGACTTGAAGCGGCCGATATGGGCGTCCTTCAGGCGCCGCTCCAAACTGCGCCGGCGGCGTTCCTGCTCCTCCCAGTCGAGCAGTTTCGCCAGCCAATCGGAGGCTGCGGCTTTTGGCCAATGGGCAAGCAGGCCGGGCAGATGCAGCGCCTCGGCGCGGGTGCGCAGGGCATCGGGGTCATTCATCGGCGGCGTCCTTGAGCTGATCGTAGGTTTCGATGGCATGCGGCTGCACCGGCGCATCGCGCGCCTGCACATTTGGCGGCAGTTCGGTGGCGACCGGCGGCGCCTCGCGCCGGCGCTCCAGGGCGATGCGGACGGCGTTGGGATGCGGCACGCCGCGATCGAGCGCCTCGCGGATGGCGAACTGCGGTTCGGCGGCACCGTAGCGGTCGAGCAGCCGGCTCAGGCCGACGGTGATGGCGCCCAGGTTGCTACCGCGCTCGGCGGCGCGCAGCAGCAGGTCCTGGCTGGCCGGGGCCGCCTGGGCGAGCCGGTCGGTGGCACGATGCTGGCGGGCGGCGCGCTTGCGCGCGGCCAGGGCCTCGATATGTGCGTCCTGCTCGATCTGCGCGCCGCGATCGTAACTGCGGCGATGGCAGGCAAGCACGTGCATGCCATCGACGACGCGGACCTCGTGAGTGTCGGCGAGTACGGTCAACAGCCGGCGCACATGGGTATGCGGCACCGAGTAGTCGTTGAGGTCAAAGCGCACATACGGCGTCTTGCCGACCTTGACGGCGACGCGCCCGAGCAGCGGCAGCGGATTGTCGGGCAACGCCAGCAGGCGCGGCACCTCGTCGGCGAACACCTCGCGCACGCTGCGGTCCGGCTCCGCCGGGCAGCGCCGGTCGGCGGCGAGGCCATGGCACCAGTACTCCGCCTGGGCATTGAGGTCGTCGAGGTCGGTGAAGCCGCACGCTGCGAAGAAGGCGACGCGCACGTAGCCGATGGCACGTTCGACGCGGCCTTTCTCGTTACCGCGTGCGAGGGCGACGGGGCGCGGCTCGAAGCGGTAGTGCCCGGGAAGGCCAGCAGGCCGGGGTGGAATCGGATCGCGTCGCCACGCCGTTCCAGTACTGCGCTCTCGAGGTTGTCGTAGAGCAGGACGCGAGGAACGCCGCGCCAGGCGGCGAATGCCGCGACGTGCCCGCGGAGAAAATTCTCCATCCGTGCGTCCAGGCAGAGCGGCATGGCGCCGATCCCTGGCAGCCCCGCCTGCGCCTGCACCCGGCGCACCACGCTGTAGTGCACGTGCAGCTGCCGGGCGATGGTGCCGATCATCCACTTCTCGGCATGGTAGTAGCGCAGGATCTGCGCCTCGATGTCAGGCGGCGTCACCATGGCGGGCGGCCCTTGTCAGGTCATCTCCAACACGGCCGCGATGACGCCGCCGGCGGCGCAGAAACCCCTGACGGAGGTGCGGCAGGTAGCGGCAGTCGCACCAGCGGCAGTGCGGACCCGGGGGCCGCGGACCATCAGCAGAGGAAGCGTCGTCGGATGCGCGCGTAATCGCGTCCGACGCCAGCAGATCGCCCGCCGCCGGCAGGGGTGAACCCTGATGCGTCACTCTTTCTCGTCGGGCCCGCTAGCGATTCATTTGGGCGGCATGCATCCGGCGCCCGTGAAGCGATCGCTGGTAGCGCTCGCCGCCGCGATAACCGTCTGCCGCCTGGCTCGCGAGCCGCAGCCGCGGCCGCAATACACCTGTCCCCGATCACAGCAGCCGCAGACGATCATCTGGTCGCGGCAGCTGGCACATAGATAGAGACGCCCAAATGCCGGCTCGGCCTGCGCTCGGTCGCAGACCAGGCGTGGACGAACGTCACCTTCGGCAGGATACTCGTCCTGCATTCGTGCCCAGCACGGTGTGGGGCACGGCGTCGAGGCTGAACCGCCAGGTCAAGGTCGGCGCCGTGCTTGCCCCCAACTCTGGCAGCCTCTCGGCGCACCGTCTTCGGCTATCCGGCGACCGTCTCCGCATCGCCCAAGCCCCGGGGGCACATCCGCGTCACCCCGCCGTCACCCAGCATGCCGCGCCATGAGACTGCCCAAACAGGCGCCCGGGTGGCTCCACCGCCGTCTATGCGCGGATCCTCGCCGCCATCGACA